>JANXMC010000191.1 GCA_025354825.1 Myxococcales bacterium | reverse complement strand
GAGGAGCGCGCCGTCGCGGCACGCGTCGTCGATGGCCGTGCTGCAAAAGCGGCGAAGGCACTGCCCGCAGTCCGTCGCCTCGCCTTGGAATCGCGCAGTGCGCCCCGCCCGTCGTCTCGGGCACGAGGAGGACGCAGCCCCCCACGACGAGCAGCGAACAGACGAACAGACTGCGACTCCCCACGAGTCTCGGAATAGGGGGCGCGCGTCCTTCGAGCAAGCAGACTCACGAATTTCTGCGACCGCGGGTGCACACGAGTCTCTCTTCGACATGACGTCCCTCACGCCCGCTGGCTCTCGCGTTCGACATCCCGCCGTCGCTCTGCTCCTCGTCACCACGCTTTCATCGGTGACGGGCTGTGGCCGCATTCTGCCGGCGCCCGAAACGCCGCAGGCGGGCAACGCGCCGAAGATCGAGCTTCCCGACGCCCAGCCTGGCGAGAGCGTCGTGGTCATCGACACCAACGAGCCCGCTCGCGTCGGCCTCGTCCTCGGCCACACGTCGGCCGTCGCCTACGGCAGCCGCGGCGGATCGGCCGTCGTCTACGGCAGCGAGGTCAAACAGATCTGCTCCCACACCCCGTGCGCCGTCTCGCTGCCGCAGCGCGAGCACGAGCTTGTCTTTCAAGGCGTCGAGGACACCGACGCCCAGGCCATGGGGGTTCTCGACGTCAAGCGTCGCCCGGTGGCGATGCGCGTCGCGATGGGCGAGGTGAAGGTCTACCCCGGCGCCTATTACGGTGGCCTCACCCTCGCGACGACCGGATTGGTCTTGGGCTCGTTGGGTGCGCTCATCGCAGGTGGGACGACGTACGATTACGAATCCAATTCCCAAGTTTCCAATAAGTTTCTCGGAATGAGCCAAGGCAGCTCCATCGCCGTGGGTGGACTTCTCCTCGCAGGTGGAATTGCCCTCGCTTACATTTTCCAGCCCACCCTCAAACCCGGCTCCCAAGTCACGTTCGACCTCTCGCCGATATCGAAGTAGTCGGCAATTGCGTCGGGAAAAGCGGGGGGGCAACAAAAGTTGCGTGGCGCCTATCGTTGGTATTCGTAGGCTCCACCTCGCAATGGTTGGTCACGTCACCGAGCTGCCCGTCGTCCTCCACGGCCGAGTCCACATCACTGTGATGGTGGGGAGCTTTCCGGTCTGTCTCGTCAGTGAAAGCCCCTCGAGCTTCGACGCGGGCGACGCGCCAGCCGTGGTCTGCGACGAGGCGTTCGACGTCGCCTCGCGCTACCTTCGCGAGAACCCGGACGAGGCCCACGCGCTCTACCTGGCAGCAGCGGCAATGCGTAAGCACAGCGTCGCCTGAGGCCGCGCGCACATCTCGCACTGCGGCCTACGCGAAGGTCCGCGGAGGTCGGCAAACGTCTCCACTGCGTTGCGCGCACGCCGCGGTGCGGCGGAACGCTCGACGTTGAAACAAGAGTAGAACATGTTCCACTTCTGCCTGCGGAGCTCACGTCGAGCTGCCTGGAGCGGGAGAAGAGAATCGTTGAGGCACTCCGAGCATTCGTTTCGTGAAGCTCATCGAAGCGTTCCTCGCGCAGAACGCCATCGCCACGGCCGCGTGAGCCGCGTCTCTCGTTGGCCGTGGCCGCTCTCTTCGTGCGAGAGTGCCTTCGCAATTTCGACGTTCGCTCGGAGGATTCATGCGTATTGGCATTGTCGGTGGGACGGGGCGTGAGGGGCGCGGGCTCGCAATTCGTTGGGCGAGGGCCGGGCACACGGTATCGGTGGGCTCGCGCGACGCCGCGCGCGCGAAAGAGGCGGCGGCCCTCTTGTCGCAAGACGCGGGCGTGACGATCCACGGCGGCGACAACGCCGCCATCGTGAGCGACGCCGAAGTCGTGCTTTTGAGCGTCCCTTACGGCGCCCACGAGGCGACGCTGCAAGGGCTCACGACCGCCCTCGCGGGCAAGACGCTCATCGACATCACAGTCCCCCTCGCGCCGCCGAAGGTGCGCGAAGTGTCGCTCCCGCCGGGCAAATCAGCCGCCCTCGAAGCGCAGGCGATCCTCGGCGCCGGCACGCGCGTCGTCGCAACGCTCCACCACGTGAGCTCGGTGCACCTGGCCGACCTCGCCCACGTCGTCGACTGCGACGTCCTCGTCTGCGGCGACGACGTCCCCGCCCGCGAGGCGGTCATGGGCCTCGTGAAAGACTTGGGCCTTCGCCCCATCGACGCCGGCCCGCTCAAGAACGCCATCGCCCTCGAAGCGCTCACGCCGGTGCTTCTCTACATCAACAAAAAATACGCGAGCCCCCAAGGCTCGGGCATCCGCATCACCGGCATCTGAAACGCGTTCTAGCGATACGCCACAGAACGGAATCAATCGGGTAGGCGGGGAGGCAAGGAGGATGGGGAGGGGTGTTGTCCCCGCTTGCCTCGCGATCAGCCTCTGGACTCTGCCCCGCCCTCCCTCATCTTCCTCCTTGCCTCCTCCCCGTCGGATTTCCTCTCGTGGAGGCGCGCCGGTTTAGGAGTTCAATTCGGCGATGAGGCGCAGCGCTTCGGGCTGCTGCGTACCGATGACCATCGTCGTGACGGCCGAGGCTTTCCACGCGGCGAACCGGTCTTTGATTCGGTCTTTGGAGCCGACCAAGTGGAGCGTGTCGACGAGGGAGTCGGGCACGGCTTCGATCGCCTCCTTGCGCTTGCCTGCGAGGAAGAGCTCTTGGATCTTCACGGCTTCGCCCTCGTAGCCGATGCGGCGAATGTATTCGCCGTAGAAGTTCTTCTCTTTGGCGCCCATGCCGCCGATGTAGAGCGCGAGGCTCGCCTTGAGGGGCGCGCGGCACGCGTCGAGGTCGTCGCCCAGAATCACGGCGACGGTCGGCGCGATCTCGAAACCCGCGAGGGACTTCTTGCCGTTCGTCTTCGCGAACCCTTCGTTGAGGTTCTTCTCAATCACGTCGAAGCGCTCGGGGTGCATGCACGTGAGGAGGCAGCCGTCGGCCAATTCGGCCGAGAGCGCTTGCCCCTTCGGCGCCATCGACCCCGTGTAAATCGGGATATCGGGGCGGCCGTGGAGAATGCTCTTTAGCGGTTTACCGAGGCCGGTTGCGCCCGGGCCGCGGTACGGAATTTGATACCGCTCGCCGGAGAACTCGAGGGGCGCCTCGCGCTTGAAGATCGCGCGGAGGATGGTGATGTACTCGCGCATCCACGTGAGCGGCTTGTCGAACGGCACGCCGTGCCACCCCTCGACGACTTGCGGCCCCGAGGTGCCGATGCCGAGCATGAAGCGGCCGCTCGAAAGCGCATCGAGCGTCATCGCCGTCATCGCGGTGTTTGCGGGGGAGCGCCCCGGGAGCTGCATGATGCCGGTGCCGAGCTTGATCTTCGTCGTCTGCGCCGCGATCCACGCGAGCGGGCTCACCGCGTCCGACCCCCAGGCCTCCGCCGTCCAGACCGAGTCGTAGCCGAGAGACTCCGCCTCGCGGATCTGAGTCATGTCGAATCCGACCTGCGCGCCCGAATACCCAACCATCAGTCCGAGTCGCATTCGCTTGCCTCCAGAGCCCGAGTGAAACATGTTTCACTCCGTCGCGGAAGTAGCATCGAGCGAGACGGAGGTCCTTTGAATTTCGCCTTCACGCCAGAGCAAGAAGAGATGCGACGGGGCGCGCGTCGCTTCCTCGGAGCGTGCTCGTCGTCCGAGCACGTGCGCGCGGCGATGCAGTCGCCCACGGGGTTCGATGAACGGGTCTGGCGTCGCATCGCGAACGAGCTCGGGTGGCCCGCCCTCGTGATTCCCGAAGAGCA
The DNA here is from genome assembly GCA_025354825.1 of Myxococcales bacterium. Taxonomy (GTDB): domain Bacteria; phylum Myxococcota_A; class Polyangia; order Polyangiales; family Polyangiaceae; genus JANXMC01. The sequence goes on along the minus strand of JANXMC010000191.1, from coordinate 2,988 downwards.
CGGAGGCGTCGGTCTCTCGTACGTCGAGCTCGTCGCCATTCTCGAAGAGACCGGCCGCACGCTCCTCTGCGCCCCGCTCTTTTCAACGGTCTGCCTCGCGACCAACGCGATTCTCGCGGCCGCCTCGCCGTCGCAGAAAAACCAGTACCTCGGCGCCATCGCGGCGGGCGAGCTCACGGCCGCCCTCGCCGTGAGCGAGCCTGCGGGCAAGTGGGATTCATCGGGCATTCACGCAAGCGCGCGGCCGCTCGCGAGCGGCGGCTTCGCCCTCGACGGCACGAAATCGTTCGTCGTCGACGGCCACACCGCAGGCCTTCTCGTCATCGCCGCGCGCAGGCCCGGCTCGATGGGGGACGACGGCGTGAGCCTCTTCGCCGTCGCGCCGAACACGCCCGGTCTCTCGCGCCACGCGCGCGTGACGATGGACGCGACACGAAAGCTGTCCGATATCGAGCTTCGCGATGTTCGCATTCCGTCGTCGGCACTCTTGGGCGAGCTTGGACAAGGGTGGAAGCCGCTCTCCCACGCGCTCGATCTCGCCGCCGTCGCCCTCGCCGCCGAGCAAGTTGGCGGCGCGCAACGCTGCCTCGACATGGCGGTCGCCTATGCCAACGAGCGCGAGCAGTTCGGCCGCGTGATCGGCTCGTTCCAAGCGATCAAACACAAGTGCGCCGACATGCTGGTCGACGTCGAATCGGCGCGCTCGGCGAGCTACTACGCCGGCTGGGCGGCCGCCCACAGCGCGAGCGAGCTCCTCGTCGCGGCGCCCCTCGCGAAAGCCTACTGCTCCGAAGCGTATTTTCGATGTGCCGGGGAGAACATTCAAATTCACGGCGGCGTCGGCTTCACGTGGGAGCACGACGCGCATCTCTATTTCAAGCGCGCGAAATCCAGCGAATCGCTTTTGGGCTCGCCAAGCTACCACCGCGAGCTCGTGGCCCTGCGCACCGGTCTCTGATCGAAAGGCGATAGCGAGATGGATCTAACCTTTTCGGCAGAAGACGAAGCGTTCCGCGTCGAAGTGCGCGATTGGCTCGAGACGCAGCTCAGTGGCGAATACCGCGAGCTGCGCGGCATCGGCGGTCCGGGCGACGAGCACGTGGCGTTCGAAGCACGGCGCGTTTGGGAGAAGCACTTGGGCGCGGCCGGCTACACCTGCCTCGGCTGGCCGCGTGAGTACGGCGGCCGCGCGCTCAAGCTCACGCAGCAGATGATCTACTTCGAAGAGTACGCCCGCGCCCGAGCGCCCGGTCGCCTCGGACACATCGGCGAAGAGCTCCTCGGCCCGACCCTCATCGCCTTCGGCTCCGACGCGCAAAAGAAGCGATTTTTGCCGCCGATCGTGCGCGGCGAACAGTTTTGGTGCCAAGGTTACTCAGAGCCGAACGCCGGTTCCGATCTCGCGAGCGTCCGCACGCGCGCTGTGCGCGACGACGACAGTTGGCTCATCACCGGCCAAAAGACGTGGACCTCTCTCGCCCACTATTCGGATTGGGCTTTCGTGTTGTGCCGCACCGACGACGCGGCGCCGAAGCACAAAGGTATTTCGTATTTGCTCGTGCCCATGCGCCAACCGGGAATCACCGTTCGGCCCATTCAGCAAATGACGGGGACGAGCGAGTTCAACGAAGTCTTCTTCGAGAACGCCCACACCGATGCCGATCTCGTCGTGGGCGAGGTGAACGCCGGGTGGAAGGTCGCGATGGGCACGCTCGCTTTCGAACGCGGCGCCAGCACCCTAGGCCAACAGCTCAATTTCCAAAATGAGCTCAACGCGATCGTGGCCATTGCGAAAGAGAACGGCGCGTCGCAAGACCCTGTCCTCCGGCAGCGGCTGTCCCAAGCGATCATCGGCCTTCGCGTGATGCGCTACCACGCGCTCCGCACGCTCAGTCTCATGCAAGGTGGGCAGCTCGCGCGTGAAGCGATGATCTCGAAGCTCTATTGGGCCACCTGGCACCGTGAGCTCGGCAAGCTCGCGATGGACGTTCTCGGCGCACGATCCGAAATCGCCGAAGAATCGGCCGCGGGAACGTACGATCTCACAGCTCTCCAGCGCCTCTTTCTCTTCAGCCGGTCCGACACGATCTACGCCGGCTCGAACGAAATTCAACGAAACATTTTGGCCGAGCGCGCGCTCGGTATGCCACTCGAACCTCGTAGTCTCACCGCACCCACCGCTGCCACCGCAAAGAGCCCGGAGAAGATCTCGTGACCGAACGCCTCGCACCCCCGATTCCCGAATACGTTAAGGGTCACAATCTTCTCGCGGGTAAAACGGTGCTCATCACGGCCGCGGCCGGCACCGGGATCGGCTTCGCGACGGCACGCCGCTGCATCGAAGAGGGTGCGACGATCCTCGTGAGCGACATCCACGAGCGGCGCCTCCGCGAGACGGTCGACAAGCTCGGCGAGGTGAGCCCCAATGGCAAAAAGCCGCCGTCGATACTTTGCAATGTCGCGAACGAAGCCGAAGTCCAAAAAATGTTCGCGTTCGCGAAGAGCGAGCTCGGCGACCTCGACGTTCTCATCAACAACGCAGGGCTCGGCGGCACGGCCAACCTCGTCGACATGACGGACGCGCAATGGTCGACTGTGCTCGACGTGACGCTCACGGGCACGTTCCGGTGCATGCGTGCAGCGCTCCCCGCGATGATGGCCCGCGGCAAGGGGGTCATCGTGAACAACGCGTCGGTTCTCGGCTGGCGCGCCCAGGCCGGGCAAGCGCACTACGCCGCGGCAAAAGCAGGCGTGATGGCCCTCACCCGCTGCGCCGCGATGGAAGCTGCGCCCAGCGGCGTACGCATCAACGCGGTCGCGCCGAGCCTCGCGATGCACCCGTTTCTATCGAAGGTGACGAGCCCGGGCCTCCTCGAAGAGCTCACCGCGCGCGAAGCCTTCGGCCGAGCCGCCGAGCCGTGGGAAGTCGCGAACGTCATGGTCTTCCTCGCGAGCGACTACGCGTCGTACATGACGGGCGAAGTCGTT
>JANXMC010000164.1 GCA_025354825.1 Myxococcales bacterium | reverse complement strand
ATCACCAAGTCGACCAGCGACAGCACCGCGAGCAGTGCGCCGCCGAGCGCGAGCTGTTCGACGACCTCGCCTTCGGCGACGCGACCGAAATGCCGACCGATGCCGTCGAGCCGCACCTCGTCAGGGGTCAGCTTGAGGATCCCTACCAACAGCTGCTGCTTGAGCAGCGTGCCGACGCGAATCGAAAACACGCCCTGCCACCACACTTCGAGCATGCGCAGCGGGATCGCGCACGCGATGACCGCAATCCACCCCTGGAACCATCCGGTCTCGAGGTGGGCTTGAAGCGCGGCGCGTCCGAGCATCCAGAAGGAGCCCGCGAGCACGACCGAAAGAAGCGCGTGGCTCACGAGGATGCCGGCGACCAGCGAGGGGATGTCGCCGAGCAGCGTGCGCCTGCGAGCGGTGCGCCTCGGGCGCATGATCCACCCGGTGCGCAACTGTGCTTGGCCGAGCCGCTGCAACAGCATCTTCGCGCGCGCACGCTCACGCGCACGCGGCGACATCTCGACGCCGTCGAGAAGCTGGTCGACCTCGGCGGCCGTGGCTTCCTGCTCTTCCCGTATCAGCGAAAGCGCGCCGCGCATGGTGAGCGAGACGACCGTCGCACCACGCGCGAGGAGCCGCAGCTTCCCCCACCGCTTGCCCAGCAGCACCAGATAGAAAGGGCGACCGTCGCGCCGAATCTGAAGGACACACGGCGCTGCGCGCTCAACGACATTTGGCAGCTCGGCGTAAAGCGGCGTGACGGGCTCCAGCTCCACACCGAGCCGGTCTCCGAGCGCAAACATCCAGACGCGACTCGGCTCGACGTCGGCTGCGGGCGCCGCGACCTCGCCAGGAGATCGGCCGTAGCCCTGTCGATGCGCGAGCTGCTCCAGCGCATCGGCGAGCTCGTCGACCGGCCACAACAGATCGGCAATCGCGGGCGTCATTGCAGGTGCTCCTCGATGGGCTTTGCCGCGCGGTCACCCACCCTCGGCTCCACGAGACGGCCGTCCGCGAGCCACCAGTTGCGCCACTCTCCGCCGCTCCACAACAACGAGCGATTCTCTTGGTCGGCGCGAAGCAGAGCGGCATACCGAGAGCCCTCGTTCGCGAGCAGCTCCTTGGGAGACCCATTCTCGAGGATGCGCCCGTTCTCCACGACCAACACGCGGTCGAACTCTTGGGTGTGCTCGACGTCGTGGGTTACGCAAAGCAGCGTGATGTTCGCCCAGAGCCGCCGCGATTCGGCCAAGAGGCGAGCGCGCCGGTCGCGATCGAGGCCACGAAAGGGCTCGTCGAGGATCGCCAGCCGCACGCCCGAACGAAGCATCGCGCGCGCCAGGCGCACCCGTTGCCCTTGGCCGCCAGATACCAAGCCGCCACTTTCGCCTAGCGACGTCTGCAACCCGGCCGGCAGCGCCTCGAGAATGTCGAGCATCTCGGCACCTTTGATCGCCGCATCGAGCGACCACCCCTGCGCGCTGTCGTTGCCATACCTCAGGTTGTCGATGAGGCTCTGATTCCAAATACTGATAGCGGGATCGACCCACGCCGTGGTGCGCCGGAGTCGCTCGATCCCGCGCTGATCGAGCGGCTGTCCGTCGACCCTTATCTCGCCCCGCGCGGGCCGAAGCCAGCCGAGCAAGAGGCCCACCAACGTCGACTTGCCCGCCCCCGAAACGCCGACGATCGCCACGTGCTCGCCGGGGGCGAAGGCGAGAGACACCTTGTCGAGAATGGTATGCCCGCCGCCCTTGATGCGGACCTTCTCCATCGAAATCGCGACACCGCTGACAGCCTCCGCCGGCGCCATCTCGTCGCGATCTTTCGTCGTGCCCACAGTGCTCGCGTCCTGCGCGGGTGGCGGCTGCAAGGACGTTGGGTCGCGGACCTCGCCGATGATGTCCAGCAACCGGCGCACGCGATTCATCGCATTGGGGAACGTGCGGCTCAGAACCATCAACCGCTGTCCCAATATTGGGAATCGCAGCGCCCAGTACACGACCAACAACACCAAGGCCACCCGCTCGTTGCGAATCAGGAACGAGTAGACCAGCCACACAACGAGCGCGTAGCTCACCAGCATCAGGCCGCCTTCAAAGCCTACCGACAGCGCCTGCAGCCAATAGCGGGCCTTGGTCCAACTGACCAACAGGGTCTCTTGACCACGGCGCAGTGAGCGCTCGGCACCGTGAATGCGAATGGGCGTCAGCCCCACCAGCGCGTTCAAGGTGAACCCACTGAGCGCGCCGGCTTGCGCCTGTACCCGTAGGTCGGGCTCGAAGAGGAGCTTCTGGGCGACGATGGGCACCGCCAGTGTGACCGCCGAGAGTGCGAGCACGATCTGCCAAGCGTCGGGGGCAGCCCAGATTAACGCGGCGGTGGTGCTTACGACCTCGAGCGAGAGAGTGATGCCCTGGGCGATCAACAGAGGCAGCGACCGCATCGCCTGAATGTTGTGGGTGCGCGACGCCATGTCGGAGGCGAGCCGGCTTTGAAAATAGCGGTCCTCCGTCTTGGGGAGCTCCTCGAAATAGGCTTTTCTGAGCCGCACCTCGAGGCGACGACCAATCCCCAACAAGCCGAGCGAGATGGGGATCTGAAGCACCAAGAGTGACAGTGCCGCGAGCGCGAGGACGGCCATGCCCGTGGCGCGCTGCTCGACGGTGCCGAGGTCGCGCCCAAGGTCGAGCACTGCACGCAGCATGAGCGCTTGAAGGATCCGTCCAAACGTTGCGACCACCAACCCCAACACGATCAAGAGTGGAACGATCCACGGATCTTCTTTACGCAGGCGAAGGAGCGTTCGTGTGGGGCTCACCTGCTTGGCGACGATCTCCGTCGCGAGCGTGCTCGCGATGGCGGCTTTGGGTGCATCCTCGGCCGTGGGCGAAGGGTCGCGCCAACCGCGAATTCGCAGGAGCACGGCGCCCGTCAACAGCAGCTCGCCTTCCACCTCGGGGTTGCGGCGAACGGACCAGTAGGCGGCGGGAATGGGCACTTCGCCCGCGTGGTCCTTTGCCATCATCGATTGCAGCAAGCCCGCGGCCGTTCGCCCCCGGCGGACCGCGCCCGCGCGAATCATCGCTTCGGTCGCGCGACCCGCGGCGTCGAGCCTGGCGATGGACGGAAAGTCGGCGTCTTCGAGCGCTTGGGTGATGAGCGCCCGCGCGCCCGTCGCGCCCAAGTTCGACAGCCGATGCTCGAGGGTCGCGGCCGCCTCCTCGGAGCCCGCCCATTCGCGCCAGCCTCCTGCCGGGACCGATGTCGTGTGCTGGTAGAGTTGGCTGAGGAGCGTTTCGATTCGTGTCCAGTGACGACCCGCCGCGGGATCCATCACCTGCACGAAGGGACCGAGGCGTTTCCACAAGACCACGAAGTGCGGCCGACCTCCTGCGCTGAGCGTCACGATGATGGCGGGGAGGGCCTTCGCCTCGGGAAGCACCACGTGGTCGAGCGGAAGCATCACCTCCTCAGCGTCAAGGCCTAGTTGGTTTGCGACTTCTTCAAGCGTGACGATGGAGGTGCCGTCGACGTCGGTCTGACAAACCTCGCGAAGGACCCGGTAATTGAGCTCGAGCCCCATCCCTGCGAACAGGCTTTTGAGCGAGGCAGGCCCGCAGTCCGTCGCGGAGATCTGAATCACCTCGGGAATGAGCGTGCGTTTGCGCCTCGAAGCGGTCATGTGCGTCAGCGCGCCTCCGCCTCGGTCTGGAACTCTTTGGTATGCCGTTCCTCGGGCGTTGGGTGCCATTCGCCGATGGCCCTCATCAAGAGAGCGACAGGTGAGACCCGCGCGATCTCGACCTCGACGGACATCGTCATCCCATGACGAAGTTGAATGCGTGGGTCGGCGGGGGCCGCGAACTCGAGCTCTACGCGCACGGTTCCGGGAATGGCTTCTGGCGTAGCAACTTGGCCGGGCTCCGTGCCCACGCGGGTCACCTTGGCCGGCACGGTGCCGTAGATGGTGGTCGGGTAGCCATCGAGCTTGAGCCGTGCGGTCTGACCCGGCTGAATCATGCCGACGACCTCTTTGGGGAACCGGGCGCGAACCCTCACCCCCGCGTCGCTGGAGACGATGGTGCCCACGCGTTGCCCGTCGGCGATGAACGCGCCCACGCCCAGCTCGGCGACGTCGACAAGATGACCCGAAGCGGGCGCGCGATAGTGCCTTCGTTCGATTTGATATTCGAGGCGGTTGATGGCGACCTTGAGCTCGCGAAGTTGCCCCTCGGTGCGGAGCTCCTCGCGCTTCAGTCCGAGCAGCTGCGCGGTGAGGGTCTGGCCGCGTACTGCCTGCTCGCGCCGCAGCCGTGTGACGGCGAGACCTTGCGCCGTCTTGGCGTAGCCCAGCGCATCGACGTCGGTCGCCCGCTCAAGCTTTTCGATCTCCGAAATCGAGCCGGTCGGGCTCTTCTGCGCGAGCTGCACACGCTCCTGCGCGAGCCGCTGCCGGGGTGCGAGCTCGGCCTCTCTCTCGAGCGCCTCCCGGATGGCGACTTGATCAACCTGTCCGGTCGCGACGCCTTCGCGCTCCTTGTTCGCGCACTGTTCGCGAATGACGACGAGCTCCTTCTCGATCGCAACAACCGTAGCCCTGCTCTGTTCAAGCTCGAGGCGTTCGGCCCGCGTGTCGAACTCGATGAGCAGTTCGCCTTCCCTGATGTCCTCGTCGAGGTTGAGCATCGAGCGTACGACGCGACCCGCGCTCGGTGGCTCGATGCGGTAGACCGCGTTGTGTGGCTCGATTCGGGCCTGTGCGCTGACTTTTACCAGCGGGACGTTGGCGAATACGGACCACGCGACCAAGCCCCCGACGCACAGCACGCTCAACGCTACGAACAGGACGCGCGTGCCCGACTCGTAGTTCAGGGACCGGAGTGTCCGCTCGAAGGGATAGGCCATGGGACTCGCTTGCCGCTTACGCGCACACCGGAATCAAGTGCCAGCCAGAAGGCGCAAGCAGATGGAGTTGACTATCTAGAAACGTGTCGAGCGCGCGCTCTTTGAGATCGGTACCGCGCGACGGTACTGCGATGGAATTTTGAGCATTAAAAGGAGAGACAACAGACTCATAAAGCCTGTTGTCTCTCATGTTTTTAGAGTGAGAGGAACAGATCCTCATCTGCATCGTAGAAACCAGCCTTGGCAGGCCAGTTCCTCAGCGAGCCTTGGGGCCGCCGCGAACGTGGATCTTGATCTTCATGTCGCCTCCTTTCAGATGCAAAGCCTAAGAGTGGCTTAGGTCGTATGTCAACTGCACTTGGTTTTTATTTGGATATCCAACATGAGGTCGTTAGCACTCAATAATCTTGGTTCTGCACAGACTTGCGACTGCAGTGGAACCTCGTGCCTCGACGTGCCTGCAACGTCTACGGAGCGCCCGATCGACTAGATGCTAAATGTATTACGTAGTAGTGCTGAGGACTAAGGCGCCTACGATTCTCGTCGACGGCGCGAATCTCCGGCAAGCGCCAGGCCGGCGCGCGTGACGCGCAACGGCGAGCCCAGAGCGCCCGGCTAACCTTATTGGCGAAGCGCGAGAGGCGAATCGAGGGTTAGCCGCATCGTGGGTGCCCTATGGAACTGGGCGCGGTGTTCCCGCCGAAGCGTCGAGCGCCGCCTTCAACGCAGCGAGTCGCGCCCGCGCGGGAGTGCCGACGGCTTCACGCAGCGTGTGACCGTCCGTCAGGCACTCAAACATGGCGTCGTGGAAGCGGAGATTGTAGTGGCCGCGCCTAAGTCGCGCTTCCTCTCCTCGTCCTCTGCAGATTGGGCGGTATGCATGCCCGATGTCTCGGCATCTCGATCGATGCCTGGCACATATGCATCCGCTTGTTCGATTGCTTTCTTCGGTGTCGGGATTGCGCCTCTCTTCGGACGAATAGGCACGGGACTCAGGCCTTCCCGTGAGCTCGCGGCGCTCGTGCGCCGCCGCTGCTATCGCGCAAGTGTCGCGGCGTTCTCCCGCACTAGGAGCGGCGAGCTCGCGCCGCGGTACGTGCTCCTCCGGCGACCCAACGCCTTCAAGAGGCGGTCGTAAGCGATGAGCGCGAAGGACATGACGATGTCTGGTAAGGCCAACGGCACGACGACGGCGAGGGACTGCCCGGAGAGGTAACGCGGGCAGCTATCCAAGTAGAGCTTCACGGCTGGGTGCGGATGACGCTCCCAACCCTCCGTGTCGCGCGCCTCCTCGTGCATCACCACCCCGTCGTACGTCGTGGTGCCATCGGCATCGACCATGAGGCCAAAGGCCTGCCCGACCGCCCTCACGAGCTTCGTGCCGCGCGATGACGTTTGCTTACGATGGGTTGGGTAGATGCGGCGAGCGTACCTCGCGACCGCGTAGAAGGTCGCGGGGGAATTCGCGGTGAAGAAGAAGAGGGTGCGGCGGCCGCGAAGGATGTTCGACAGGTAGCAACGCGCGATTTCTCCAAAGATGAACTTCGTCGTTCGGCTTTTGCCCCGGTATGCGGGGAGTATGCACGTGGCAGCCCGTACGATGCCGTACGAGCGACCGTCGACGCGCTTGGTCACCGCGCGGACGCTGACGTAGCCACACATCACGCCGTCGCTGGAATGCAGCGTCTGAAGCTTGTTGTGAGGCGCGTCGCTGCCGATGAAGTAGTCGAAGAACTCGTCCGGGCTTACGCTTGTGAACACTCTCCTATTAACGCTGCACCACACCTCGTGGGCGCGCGTTCGTCTGTCGTCGTCGGACATCGTCGTGACGTCGTACACAATGGATTTCACGAGAGCGCCTTGCCGCCGGCGGGGCACGACTGGGCGTTCGTCACCGCGATATTGACGATCGTCTGGCCATTGTCTCGCGTCCCGAATGGGCCGCCGAGGCCCCCAACGATAAGCGTTGGCAGTAGGGCATTTGCGCGTCCGAAGCGAGCGAGCCCGCGAGCGTCCGTCGACGTGTTTCGTGCCGTGGCGGAGGTCGACACGGCATTCGTTTAGATCATTCGTAGCCTCGTGGGATGACGTTGAGATAAGCGGCTTCGCGCGCTCGAAGCGGGGGAGCGATAGGCCAATAGCCAAGGAGCGCGTCATTGCGCGGCGCGTATGCCGACGTCGACGGAGCTTCTCGGTGCGCACGCGAGCGGTGCCGCGCGCCAGCTTCGAAGGTGGTGGCAGAGCGCGGATGTTCGTTACCGGAAATCGACGGGCGCCTCGTGACGGCGTTTTTTCGGCCGCCTAAGGGCGTTGCCGGGGGCGTCGCGCTCTTTGCCTGTCCGGTTTGGTGCCGGTTCCTCGTCTATACCTCACGAAATGAGGGCCCATTGACGGCGCGGCGGGACTTTTCCGAGGCGTATTCGCGCTTCTTTCCGCCCATTCAAGCGAAGTGCCGGCGGCTCCTCGGACAGTCGCCGGCGGCAGCGGACGTGGCGCAGGAGACTTTTCTCCGATTGTGGAGGTCGAACGTGCTCGACGGAAGTGATTCACGGACGATCACCGCGTGGCTGTACCGGACGTGTACGCGCCGGGCGATCGACATCCTTCGCGCGCCGCGTGAAGTCGATTCCCGCGACCCGCAGCTCGATTCGGTGCCGTGCAGCATCAACCCCGCATCGCGCTTGGAGGCGCGCGCGGCCATCCGCGAGCTTGCGCGCGTGGCGTCGGCCGACGTGCTGGAAGTGGCAATCCTTTGTCGCGTCGATGGGTTGCTCCAGCCCGAAGCGGCGGGGGTCCTGGGGGTGACGGAACGCACCGTCCGCAGAAGATTGGCAAACTTTGATCAGACCCTCGACGTACTGCGAAAGGAAGTCATGCGCTTTTCCCGCACGGCGAAGCGATGCCCCTCGCGGAGCTGCGCGAGCGCGTGGATCACGTCGGCGCACGTATCCGCGTCGGGATCCTCGACGCGTGCCGCGGCGGGAGTTGGACGCGCTCGAAGGGGCTGACCGTGGGCCCGCCCCTCTCCTCCGCGGATCTCCTGAACGTGGACACCGAGGGGACGGCGCTCGTGTCTTCGAGCTCGGGTCTCGAGGATGCGCACGAGACGGAGGCGCTGCATGGCTCGCTGTTCACGCATTACTTCGCCGCGGGGATGCGGGGAGCCGCCGACCGAGACGGCGACGGAAGCCTCACTCTGCAAGAGACCTTCGACTACGCACGCGACCGCACCGTGCGAGATAGTGCACGATTCGCGAGCCTTCCCCAGCACCCGAGCTTCGACCTTGCGCTCCGCGGCCGCCAGGACATCGTCCTGGCGTCGCTTCCCGTGAACACGTACTCGACCCTCGTCGAGCTGTTGCCGTGCGCGGCGGGAACGTCACGAAGAATTTTTGCCCCCGCGCGCTATTCGAGGCCGTAGAGCGCGAAGCCGGCCCAGTCGGCGGGCGACGCGAAGACCTTCGCCGACTCACGCTGCGCGATCGCGAGCGCGCGCGCCGGGGTGTGTCCGTCGCGCAGGTGGGCGCGGTAAAAGCGCGCGAGGAGCTCGCTCGTCGCCCGGTCGTTCACGGCCCAGGACGTCGAGAGCACGCGCCGTGCGCCCGCGTGGAGGAACGCGCGCGTGAGCCCCACGACCCCTTCGCCGGAGAGCGTCTGGCCGAGCGCGCTGTCGCAGGCGCTGAGCACGACGAGGTCGGCGTCGAGCCGCAGGCGGTAGACGTCGTCGAGCTGCAAGAAGCCGTCGAGAGCCGACCCGTCGCGCGCGACGCTCGAGAGGACGAGGCCCGAGAGCTCCGGCTGCCGCGCGTCGACGAGACCGTGCGTCGCGATGTGGAGGATGCCGTACTCACGCAGGTCGGAGGACGTCACCCACTGCTTCGACGCTGCGAAGTCGACGCGCAGCTCGGCGGCGGGCGCGAGCCCCGCAATCGCGAACGCTTCCTCGCGCGAGAAGCGGAGGCGCGCGAGCGTGCGCCAGCGGGCCCCACGGCGCTCGTCGTCTTGGACCGCATCGACGTCGAGCGGCGTCCCCGCGGGCGCGGGCGGCGCCGTCGGCGAGGCTCCCTCGGCGGCGGCGGCGGTGGCGCGGACGCGCGGGTCGTCCGCCGCGAAGACCGGGTCGGCGAGGACGACGATCTTCTTCGGGGCGCGGCGCGTGTCGGCGGGGACGAGGGCCAGGAGCAACCCCGACGACGGGAGCATCGTGAGCTCGTGCTCCATCACGAGAGGCGCCCCCGAGTGTGGATCGGGCACCAGCGCGAACGGCACGTCGGACAGGCAGCCGTCGGCGACCACGAAGACGCGCTCGGCGTTTCGGAGCTCGTCGACGTCGCCCAGCAGCCACCGCGAGAGGCGCCCGGCGGCCTCGACGCGAGCCGCCTCGGCCCTTGCGCGGCGCCCATTTGCGGCGGCCCCTTCCCCGGGGACATAGCGGCGCTCTTCGTCGATCGCGTCGCGGAGCGCGGCGACGGCCCCGGCCACGTCGGCTTCGCGCGGGAGGGGCACGACGCGCACGCCACCGGTCGTCACGATCCACAGATGGCTGCGCTCGGCCGCGAGCGCGAAATGCAGAAGGACGCCGCCGCGACCGACGCGCGCGGCGAGCGCTTGGACATCGAGAGGCGAAGGTCGCAGCAGCAGCGTGGTGGCCGGGGTTGCACCGAGGAGCCGGTCGAGCGCGCGCTGGTACCGCACGGTTGCCTCTCGCACGCCGATTGCCGCAGCCGCTTGCCGACCCGGCGGGGCGTCATGCCGCGCGAGAGCGGCCCGCCGCTCGTGCTGCGCGCCAAGGTCTCGTAGCGCCTCGTCGCGCGCGGCCACGAGCTCCGGCGGCGGGTCGAAGGGGAGAGGCCCCTCGCGCCGCGTGATGCGCGCGAGCAGCATGCGTGCGCGCGCCGCGTCGCTCTCGCGGAGAGCTTCGACGACGTCGGTCGGCGAGGGGGGAGCCGTGCGCGAGAGCAGCACGTCGACCAGCACGTCGTACACCCGCTCGACGGTCGCGAACTGCGCGCTCCGAAGCTCGGGGGCGAGGATCGACTGCACCGACTCGACGGTGGCCACGGCGTCGCGCGCCGCCCGCTCCGCGTCCCCGTGCCGTCCGACGTCGCGCAGCGCCAGCGCGAGCTCGGCCTGGGCGTCCGCGCGGCTGCCCACGGCGCCCATGACCCTGAAGAGCGACGTTGCCGACGTGAGCGTGCGAACCGCCTGCGCAGCCTTGCCGAGCGTCCGCTGAACGTGGCCGAGCGACGCGAGCGCCTCTGCTTCCGAAAGCGTCAGCCCTGCGCCGACGGCGATAGCGCGCGCGCGCTCGATCGAAGCGAGCGCGGCGTCCGAGTCCCCGCGCGCGTGGAGAAGCGCGCCGATGGCGTTCTGGAGCGCGGACGTAAGCTCGATACTGCCCGTGTTCTCGAGGAGCTGCGTCGCGGTCTCGAAGTCGCGCATCGCGCCGGCAGCGTCGCCGAGGAGATCGCGCCGGGTCACGCCGACGTCGTAGAGCACGCCCGCTCGCGCGCGCACCCGTCGCGTCGCCGCGAAGAGATCTCCCGCGGCCGCGAGGTGCGCCAGCGCCGGCTCGGCGTGGCCGAGCGTCCGGTGGAGGCCGCCGAGCGCCCACTGGTCGAACGCTTGCATCTTCTTCAGGCCGAGGAGGTCCGCGACGCGCAGCGAGTCGTGGAAGCTGCCGAGCGCCTCGCGGTAGCGACCGGAGAGCGCGTAGAGGCGCCCAAGCTCGTGGGTCGCCGCGCCGCCGCTGTACCGGCTCATGTCCGCCTCGGCGTGGTCGCGGACGAACGACCAGTCGCTCTCGGCCCCTCCGACGTCGCCGAGCGCGAAGAGGCACTGACCGCGCATCCGATGGAGCTCGAAGTCGTTCGCGCCTACGACGCCCGCGCTCGCGATGCCACGGTCGGCCGCGCTTATGCACGGCCGGTAGGCGTCGAGCATGTAGAGCGCGTTCACCTCGAGCTGGGTCGCCCCTGCACGTAGCGCCCCGTCGTCGGGGCGCGTGAATCCGGCTGCCGCGCGCTGGGCCAGCGTGACGGCACGCCGGAGGCTCGGCGCGTCGCTCGCGGCCGACGCCGCATTGGCCTCCAGCATCAGCGCGAAGGCCTCGGCGCGCAGGCGCCCGGCTGCGTCCGGGTGCTCCTGCTCTTCGACGTCGAAGGTGAGGTGCTCCGCGACCGCGATGCGGTCGATGGGCGCGAGGATCGTCACGGTGACGAGCCCGTCCTCCGCGGGGATCCACGAAAACGTCTCCTCGCCGTGACCGCCGGGCACGAAATCGACGACCTGCGGCGGCGAGCCGCCGGGACGTGCGAGCGCGATTTCGAGCCCGACATCGAAGCCGGGCTGCCGCATTCGGATCGCCACGAGCGTCCCCCGTCGCACGGCGAGGTGCCGCTCGCTCGCGACGAAGCACGCCTCGGCGTCGAGATCGCGACGCACGGGCGACGACGTCGGCCGCGTCGAGCCGACGGCGGTCGACGGCGCCGCGCGGGCCGCTTCGGAGGGGCGCGAGCGATCCGGCGCGCACGTCGCGGTGACGAGCAGCAACGGCACGAGGAGGCGGCGCACGGGCTACGGCGTCGAGGCGGCGCGGCGAATC
>JANXMC010000160.1 GCA_025354825.1 Myxococcales bacterium | reverse complement strand
CTCGTCGATCTGCGCCGGCGCCTGGCGGCGACGAAGTGGCCCGACCGCGAGACGGTCGCCGACCCATCCCAGGGCGTGCAGCTCGCAACGATGCAGAAGCTCGTCGCCTATTGGACGAGCGATCATGACTGGCGCAAGGTCGAGGCGCGGCGCACCCATCTCGGCGCGCACCCCTGCAAGCTCGGCGCGGACGGCTGCGAGCTCCGAGCGAACGGCGGCCGACTCGGTGCGCGCTTGCGCCAGTCGCGCACCGAGCTCTTCGAGGCCGCGGGCGCTGCGAGCTAAAATGAGATTCCGCGTTTCGCGCTCTTTGCCGAGCGCCGCCGAGACCGCATCGATCTCCTCTTTGAGGGCGCGCATGTCGAGGGGGCCCGCGCTCGCGACCGCTTCCACCGGGAGGGGCTGGGGTACTGCAGGAGCGGCCGGCGCCGGCGCGGGCGCATTCGCCTTCCCCTTCGGCGCGAGCGGGACAGGCTCGGTCATCGCCGGCAGTGTGCTCAGCAGACCATCGTCCAACGTCTCGACGGGAAGCTTCACCGCCTTCATGCGACGGGACGTCTTCCGTGTTTTCAGAGGAGGCTTTTCGCTCACGCGCGCCGAAGGGGTCTCGACCTTGGGCATCGCGGCACGGGACGATCGCCGCGCGGGCGCGGGCGCGGGCGCGGGCGCGGGCGCCGGCTCGCGCGGAGGCAAGGGGACGGGCACCCGAACGGGTGGCGCCATGCGTACCGAGTCCGGCGCGGGCGGCGGCGGCGTCGAAAGAAACGGATCGTCCGGCTCTGCGCGCGGATCGAACTTGCGCCCGCGTGTTGCACTCGCGCCGTCCTGCGTCGTGCGCATGTCCGTACCCGCGCCACGCTGCTCGGGGGATTCGGGATCGCCGCGTCCGTTTCGGTTCATGGTTCGGAGATCGTGCCTCGTGGCCGTGCTCACGCGCAACGCGCAGGTGGCGCGGGCAAAAGTTTGGTGCGCGTCGTGCGCACATAAGGGCGCTTCCGCGCCGCTCCCGACTGTGGCGACGCTACGCCACGCGTCGCCACAGTCGTTCGGGTTCCACGGCGCATCTCACGGATCGTGAGCCGGTGCCCCCGCGTCTGCTGCCGCAGCCAAGAGCGCCGTGTCGAGCCTCACGAGCGGGCGCAGCTTCTTCAGCGTATTTCGCCCAATACCTTTTACGCGGAGGAGATCTTCCACGTGTCTGAACTTGCCAATGTGCGCGCGCAAATCGAAAATCGCACGCGCGCGTTTCGGCCCGACGCCGGGCAGCCGTTGAAAGTCGTCCACCGAGGCACTGTTGAGCAGCACGGGGTCGTCCGGTGTTGCGCGCGCGCTCGCATGCGCGCCGGGCTCGCGCGCGGGCCCGGCCGGTTGCGACGGTGGCGTGCCGGGTGCGTTTTGAGCCGCTCCCGAATCGGGTTCAGCGGGCGCCGCGCCTACGTCGACGGTTGACGTGACAACCGACGGCGACGCCACTGCCGCGAGCGCTTTCGGCGATTTGGCCAAAGCCGAATTGCCAATGACGGCGAGCAGCAGAATCCCGGCGGCGAAGAGGGCAATGCGCCCAACGGGCGACGCCCAGCGTGACGCCGCGACGGCTTTCGCCGCGGCGCGCACCTGTACGGAAACCGGCAAGAGGCCGCGCGCGAACGCGGCCTTTGCCGTCGAGGTCGACCTCATTCTCGAGGAAGGTCTCGCTCGATCCGTCTCACGAAAGCGACTCGGGGAAGTCGTCGCGCGGGCCGCTGCCTCCGCCGGGCGCGCGGCCTCCGGGGCCGTCGTCCGATTTGCGATCGCGATCCCATTCGCGCGGCTCGTAGTCGCGCACCTGCATCGTGCCGCTCACCGGCACGGCGTCGAGGCGCAAGCTGATGGAGCCGTCGCGGTTGGTGAAGCCGACGCCGATCTTCGTCCAGAACGACTTTCCGCCGCGCTCCGTGATGGCGTACACGGTCTTCATCTTCGCGACGTTCGCTAGGTTTGCTTCCATTTTCTCATCTCTCTCTTTCACTCGTCTCTCGTCATCACGACGCCCCGTTTCAGGGGCGAAGGCCGCCACCTCGGCCGCCTCGACGAAGCAGTATTGCGATCGCCATGCCGTGCTGCGGGCGGCGGAAATGCGCCGTATTCCCACGTAGCTCCGCTGTCCCACGCCGTTTCGCGGCGTCCCCGGACAGGCGCTCGGCTTGGTGCGTGAAGCGCGGGCGTGGTACTTCTTTTCCGACGTTTTCACCGGAGGAATGCCATGGCTGCTGACGAACGGAATGCGGGCGAGCTCGAGATCACGCGGGCGCTTTGCGACGCTGCGGCGGACGAGAACGCGCGCACGTCGCGTCGCTCCTTCGTAGGCGGCGCGGCTGCGGCAGCCGTCGCGGCGACGACGCTGCTAGGCAAAACGGCGTCGGCCCTCGAAGAGGCAAAGCAGCCGAGCCTCGCCGCGTCGCCGCCGGCGGGCTTCACCCCCATGTCCGCACCGGGCCGCGTGGTGAAAGTCACGAAGGCCGGCTCGCTTCAAGAGAACCAGATTTATCCGAAGGCCGACGACGCGAAGCTGATGCTCACACGCGTGCTCACCGAGCTCACGGGCAAGGCCGATCTGCCCACGGCGCTCGCGCAGTTCATTCACAAGGACGACAAGGTCGTCGTCAAGGTCAACGGCATTGCGCTTCGCAACATGTCGACGAACAAAGAATTCGTTCTACCGCTTCTCGAGGGCCTGATTGCGATGGGCGTCCCGCCGGCGAGCATCACGGTGCTCGAGCAGTACCAAGGGTTTCTCGGCGGCACGCGCATCACGCAAAACAACGTCCCGAAGGGCGTCGTCGTCGCCACCCACGGCAACGACAACGCGACCATGGAGTACCGAATGATGCCGGGTACCGGCGTCAAAACGAAGTTCGTTCGGTACCTCACCGAGGCGACGGCGGCGATCAACGTGGCCCTCATCAAGGACCACTCGATCTGCGGCTACACGGGCTCGATGAAGAACATGACCCACGGCTGCACGATCAATCCCCACGATTTCCACGTGCACCATGCATCGCCGCAGATCGCCGTGATGTACGCGCAGGACGTGATCAAGAGCCGCGTTCGCCTGTGCCTTACCGACGCGTTCAAGGTCATGGCCCACGGCGGCCCCCTCGATAAGCAGCCGCAATACCGCTTTCCCTACGAATCGGTCTTCGCGTCGACGGATCCTGTCGCGATGGACACGATCGGCTGGGAGATCGTCGAAGAGTTCCGTGCGAAGAACCGCCTCAAGACGCTCACGGCCGAAGGGCGTGCGCCGGCGTACATCAAGGCGGGCGCCGATCTCGGCCTCGGCATCGCCGATCGCGCGCAGATCCAGTTGAAAGAAGTGACGATCTAATTCGGGATACGGCCCGGCCCCTTCGCGCGGAGCACGCGGGAAGGGGCTCACTCGGCGCGCGCGCCGCGACGACGAGACGAGCGACGGCTCTCTCTCTCTCTCTCTCTCTCTCACGTTGGGTCGGCGCAGCATCGAAAGCCCACTTCGTAGAAGCGAAAGCTCATGTCGTGTGCGTCGTTGGTGCCGCGGCACGTCGACCACGGTTTGGCCCAAAATCCGCCCTTTAAGGCCGCGCGAAACTGCCGCTCGGGGCGTGAGCTAACCCACTCCTCGACGTTCCCCATCAAGTCCTGCACCCCCTCGCGCGAGACGCAGCCGGGGTAGCTTCCGCTCGGCTCGCCCTGCCACAGGCGCGCGACCTCGTCGTCGGCCGTGGCGCCACCTGCCCGAAGCGCGGCCTCCGAGAACGGGCGCCACGCCTTTCCCGAATTGCAAATCGCGATATCGCTCTTCCAGCCGTAGACGTAGGGGAGCTTCGCGTCGCCCTCACATGCAACTTCCCATTCGGCTTCGCTGCAAAGTCGTTTTTTTCGTTTGCCGCAGAACTCCTCGGCTTCGCTCGCGTTCTTCATGACGATGGGCCGCTGCCCGCGAACGTTGGGCGCCTCGTAGGTATCCATGCAGACGCGAATGGGCGTGCGCGGCTCTTCGGCTTGAACGACGCCGGGCTCGAAGGCGAAGCAGTATTTGCCGCGCTGGTCGGTGCAGACGTGCTCGACCTTCTCCCAGTGCTCGCGCACGACGAGGCGCGCATCGGCGGGGCAGTGGCTCGTGCCCGACGGCGCGCGCGCGCGGGCGGCGGCGTCACCCGCGAGAATGCTGAAGGGCGCGCCTGCGTCCGCGACGCCGAAGGGGTCGAAGGGGCGGGCGGGCTGCGCTTCCGCGGACGACGTGCCCTGCGCGAGCATCGATGCCGCGCCCGCGCCGACGAGGACGATGAGCGCTCCAGAGCCGAGGAAGACCATGCGTCGCGACATCGGCCGAGAGCTTACTCTGGCTGCGTTTCGAGCGCTTTCGCGCCGCCCGCTTCGCTTCCCGGCACGATGCCGCCCCAGCGCAGCCAAATGCCGAGAAGGCCACGGGAGGCCACGAGGCTCATCGTCCCGCCGCTTCGGACGCGCGGTTCGTCGTGGAGGGCGAGCTGCCCCCGCGCTTCGACCCCGTCGCGCAGCTCGCACGTGTAGCGCACGGCATAGGCCGCCCCGCGCCCTTCGAAGCCACCCCGTCGTTGCGCGCTCACGCGATAGACCGTGGGCGCCACGCAGCCGACCTCTTCGCGAGTCTGTGACGTTCCCGAGGCGTTCACGGTCATCGCGACCCCGTAAATCGCGAGCGCGCCGGGAATGGCGAGGCCCATCGTCGTGAGACCGCAGGTGAGAAGCACGCGCCCCCACCCGATGCGCGCGGCGACCCAGGCGAGGGGCTCTTCTTCGTAGCGGCGGACAATCGCCTGCGCCGAGAGCGCGCCGACGCCGAGGGCGATGGCGAACGCGACGCGACCGAGCCCCTGGCCTCCGCCGACGAGGGTGTCGAAGCGCGTGTAGCTCCACACGCCGAGCCCAGCACCTGCCAGAAGGCCGAACGCTGCGAGCGATGCGATCGCCGACGGTGGTCGCTCGTGCTCGTCGTGGTCCTCGTGATCATCCTGATCATCCTGATCATCCTGACCCTCCGACGCATCTGCGCCGACGGGGCGCCGCGCTGCGTGGAGCTGCCACGCGTGGCCTCCGAGCGTGGGGGCGGGGGCGGGTGGGACCGTCATGGGGCGCGGGCGTGTGGCAGCGCGTTCGGGAAGCCCAGACGCGATGCCGAGGGGCGCGCCGCAGAACGGGCACGCGTCGAAGGTCGGCGAGGCGAGGCGGCCGCAGTCGCCGCACTTCACGGGCTCGGCAGGCGGCGCCGCGGCGAGCATGAGCGCGCTCGGAAGGGGCTCGCGGCAGTAGGGGCACGCCTCGAGCTCGCTCGAGACGAGGCGAAGGCACGCCGGGCATTTCACAGGGGCGGCCACCTCGTAAGGATAGGCGCGCCGCGCGGTCCGTCACGCCTCGAACGTCATTCGAACAAAGGCGTGGGGGCGCGCGGAGGCGATCGCCTCGGGGGATCCGTGCTCGTCCTCGCGCACGAACGCGCCGACGGCGCCGAGGTGGCCGCGCGAATCCTCGAAGGCGCGGAGGACGACGCGCATGCGATCGCCCGCGAACGCAGGCTTTCGGAAGGCTATTTCGAGCGAGCGGGCCAGCACCGTGGGGGCGCGGTCGAGGGTCGCGAACCGTCGAAGCGCGGCCTCCTCGAAGAGGCGCGGGTAGACGAGCGAGTTCACGTGCTGGTTGCTGTCGGTGTGGCAGAGGCCGAAAACAATGGGCGACGTGTCGGGCGTCAGGGCGACGCCGAGCGGCGTGACGTCGCTCCCGAGATCGAGAAGCGCGGTCGGCGCCGAAGGGTTGTAGCCAGCCTCGGGAACGGAAGGAACGCCCTCGGCCTCGATGCGCGTGACTTTGCGATGCGACGGATCGCCGAAGGGGCGTGTGAAAATGTGCTCACCGAAAACGCGCCCCACGACGACGCGCTCGCCGGCCCCATCCGGCGGTGCCCCGTACGTGCGACCGATGGGGGCGGTGAGCTCGGCCCACGTGTTCAAGTAGATGTGGGAGACCTCGCCGTCTTTGCCGCGGCCGTGGGCGAGCTGCACCACGCCGCGCGCCATGAGCTCGCCGCCGACGGACATGGGGGAGCGCTCGCCTTCGCTTGCGAGCCGCGAAAGAATCGGCACGAGCCCCGTCCCGCGAAGCGCTTTTGCGAGTGGGTGCTTGGTGAGGACGCCGCCCCAGACCGCCACGGCCATCGCGGTGGGCATCGCCTCGAGCACGAGGCGGCCGTCTTGGCTGATGTCTTCGAAACGGAGCGGCACGCGCGCGGTCGCAGTGCCCTCGGATCCGACGTCGGGGATCGCGGGGAACGTCATGGTGCTGAAGCCTTGGATGCGGCGTCGGTGCTGACGATTGCGTAGCTCACGGTGGCGTGGGCGACGGCTTCGGGGTCGCCTTCGCTCATGGCGACGACCGAGACGACGGCGAGGCGCTTGCCGAGTCGCAGAATGCGCGCCTCGGTCACGAGGTCGACCGCCGCGGGTCGCCGCAAGAAGTGAATGTTGAGGCTGGTCGTCACGGCGACAAGGTCTCGGCCGAGCTCGGCGAGCAGAAGGAGATAGGTCGCGATGTCGGCGAGACCCATCAGCGTCGGCCCTGAGATGGTGCCGCCAGGGCGCAAGTTCCGCGGCTCGATCCGCTGCTTCAAACGGAGCAGGCGGCTCTGGACCTCGAGCACCGTGAACACGCCCGGCAACATGTGGGGGAACTGCTCGTGAAGCAGCTCGATGAGCGCGTCGGGCCCAAGCGTCGGCGTCGTCTTCGAGGGCATCCGTGGTGAGCTATCGCAGCCGCGGCGATGGAGCAAACGCGGGCAAGGCGACAAAGGGCGAGCCATAGTGCGCGCGATGGCGCGGGTCTCCTACTCTACGGACGTGGCCGTCGTTGGCGCGGGAACGGCGGGCGCTGCGGTCGCCGCTTTCGCCGCCGCGCGCGGCCTTTCGGTCGTCGTCGTCGACGCGAAACCGCGCGCCGACGCGGGCGCTCGCTGGGTCAACGGCGTTGCCGGTTGGATGTTCGACGCCGCGGGCGTGCCGCGCCCGAAGGCCCCTGAGCTCCTCGCCGACGGCGGCGTGTTCCATCTCATCGCCGGCTACGACGGCCCGCGTGTCGCGGTGCGCGACTCGGGGATCCTCGAGGTCGACATGCGCCTCCTCGTCGCGCGCCTTCAAGGCATGGCGACGCACGCGGGCGCGAGGATC
>JANXMC010000123.1 GCA_025354825.1 Myxococcales bacterium | reverse complement strand
CACGTCGTTCTCGGCAGCCAGGCTCGTGAGCACGGCGAAGCGCGCGCGGTCGACGCAGACGTGAACCACGCGATCGAGCCCGACGACGGCGCGGGCCCGCACGGTGTCGTCGGCTGTGATTTCACGGGCGATCGTCTCGCGTGGTGCGGGACCACCGGGAGTCGCAACGGGGTCCGACGTCTTCCGCGCGTGGATCATGATCTTCGCGCGCCGCGCCCACTCGACGGCTTGGGCGTTCAACACTTTGGCGCCTGCCTCGGCCATCTCCTGCATCACGGCGAGGTCCAAAATGGGCAGATGAATCGCGTCGGGCACGACGCGCGGATCGGCCGAGTAGACGCCGTCGACGTCGCTGTAGATCTCGCAGTGCTCGGCGCCGAGGGCTGCGGCGAGGGCCACGGCCGTCGTGTCGGAGCCGCCCCGACCAAGGGTCGTGATCTCGCGGCGGTACGACATGCCTTGGTAGCCGGCGACGATGACGATGCGCCCGCGGGCGAGCTCGTCTTCGATGCGGTGGGGGCGCACTTCGATGATGCGCGCGTCGAAGTGGCGGTCGTTCGTGATGATCCCCGACTGGCTGCCGGTGAAGCTGATGGCGTCGCAGCCGCGCGCTTGAATGGCGATCGACAAGAGGGCCATCGAGACGCGCTCGCCCGTCGACAGCAGCATGTCGAGCTCGCGCCGCGGCGGATCGAACGCGGCGGTATCGCCTGTTTTTCCCGAGGCTGCGGCGTTGCGGGCGAGGTCCAAAAGACCGTCCGTCGCCTTCCCCATGGCGCTCACCACGACGACGACGTCGAGCCCCGCGCGCTTTGCCGCGACGACGCGGTCGGCGACGTGCCCGAGCTTCGCGACGTCGGCGACCGACGACCCACCGTACTTCTGGACGACGACTGCCACTTCGGATGCTCCCGCGCGGCGATTGCCTCGCTATCGAGGGAACGCTCTTCTGCGGCTACCACGTCCCGCGAGGCAGGGACAAATCTTCACTCTGCCGCGCAAGGCTCCCGGGAAGCGGCAACGGCGCCACCGAAACGCGGTCGCGGCCGCTCGTTTTCGACGCGTACATCGCCGCGTCGGCGCGCCGCTCGAGCGCCTCGGCCTGCTCGGCGCCGTCCCACGTCGCGACGCCGATGGAGACCGTTTGGTGGATCGAGAGGCCGTCGTCGATGTCGCCTTCGTCTTCGATTCGAAGCGGGTTCTCGGCGAGCGTCTGCCGAATGCGATCGGCCATCGCCCGCGCTTGGTCGGTGCCGGTTTGCGGCATGATGAGTAAGAACTCTTCGCCGCCGCGGCGAACGAGCACGTCGATACGCCGCACGTGGGAGCGCACCTCGTTCGCGAAGAGGCGGAGCACGTGATCGCCCACCGCGTGGCCGTACGCGTCATTGACGTTCTTGAAGTGGTCCAAGTCCATCAACGCGACGCTGAGTGGAAGTCCGTTGCGGCGCGCGCGCTCAATTTCCTCCTTGAGGCGCGGCATCATGTAGCGAACGTTGTACGCGAGCGTCATGTCGTCGGTCATCGCGAGGCGCTCGAGGCGTGCGCGCTCGTTGGGCGGCACCGAGCAGTTCGCGAGGAGGCGGCAGAGGAGCTGATCTTCGTCGCTGAAAGCGTGGGGCGCCGCCGCGGAGACCGAGAGCACGCCGATCACGCGGCCGGCGGATTTCAGCGGCTCGACGAGGAGCGAGCGCACGGCGAACCCTTGGTCCGACGAGAAGAGGAACCGCTCGTCCGCCGCCGTGTCGTCGACGCGGACCGACTGCCCGTTGGCGACGGCCCACCCCATGACGCCGTCGCCGGGCTTGAACGTGATGGGCCGATGGTCGAGCCCCACGCCGGATCGCGCGCCGCAGAGGAGCGCTTTGTTCCCCGCGTCGAGCAGCCGCAGCGACGCATGATCGCCCGGCAAAATGCAGAGCGCCGCGTCGGTGATCGCGCGTAGGGCTTCCTCGAGCGGCGGATCTTCCGTGAGCACGCGCGTGAGCTGGAGAAGCACGCTGATCGCGTTGCGCGGCTCGCTGTCGACCTTCGACGTGCTGTTCGCCATCCTTTGAGCGCCCTCGCTCGTGAAGGCTACCCGAGTTGACGCAGCGCGCGCGCCGTCACGCCGCCGCGCGCGGACGCTTGCTCGTACTTCTCAGCTCACCCGGAACGCTGTGAGGCCGAATGTACCCGACACCCACACGATGTTCGCGACGGCGTCCCACGCGAGGGCGCTCACTTTGCTTGGCGCATCCGCGTCTTCTAGCTCGCCGCCGAGCTCGGCCACGATGCGCGGCGTCGCTTTGGCGGGCACGCGCAACAGGAACGACCGCTCGCCTTCCACGTCGTAAAGCGCGACGACGAGCGTTCCCTTGGCGTCGATGAACGTCAGCGCGGTTGCATCGGCCGTCCCTTCGATGCGCTCCCACGCGTCGCCGTCGACGAGGCGGAAAACGCCGACACCCTCGAGGACGAACGCGAGCGCGCCCGGCGCGCGCACGAACGGCGCGCCCACACCCATTCGAATGCCACGCGGAAGCGACGGAAGCGCCTCCACGTGCAGCGTCGACGCCGAACCGAGTACCAGGCGCGCCTCGCCCGTCGGAGCTGCAAGACCGAGCGCCGCGATTTCGTCGCCGCCCGTAGCCTGCACCGCCGTGACGCGAACGCCACGCAGAGGCTCGCTCCACGTCGCCCCCGAATCGCGCCCCGCAAGCAGCCGCCCGGTGCGCGTGACGACCCACAAGTCGCCGGCCGTCGCTGCCATCGCCGACGCACGACGAGCATCGGCCGGGGCCAGCGAGTCTCGCCAACCGTTGCGCGGCGCGAAGGTCGCACCGGCATCGCGCGACACGAAAAGCCCGTCCGCCGGCGTGGCGGCGACCAGGTTTTCACCCCCCGCCACGAGCCCTTCGATCACTTGCCCCTCGAGCCCCTTCGCCTCGGCCACCGCGCACGTGCCCGCGGGCGTTGCTGTCGCCAGCACTTTGCCGCCTGCCATCGCGAGTGCGCCGGGCGTGAGCACGACCACACCGCCCATCCCCCCTACGCGCAGCGGAACGCCTGCCCGCTGCCATGCGCGGTCGTCCCACGGGTGCTGAACGTCGTCGCCAGGCACGGCCCACGGATCGGCCGTGATGGCGCGCGGGCGCGGGTTCGACTCGCCTTCCCCCTCGCCTTCGTCGTCGGCGTCCATCTCGGGAAGCTCGTCTTCGCGAAGCTCGTCGTCGGCCGTGTCGGGCCCCTCTTCACCGCGGTCGAGCTCGCCCGAATCGCGCCCACCGACGAGGCCGAAGTCTTCTTCGCCGACACCCAGCTCGTCCAAATCTTCAAGCAGACCCTTGGCCTCGGCGAGGTCGCCCACCCCCTCGCCCACGTCCAAGTCGTCGGCGTCGCGTGCGTCACGCGCATCGTCGAGGTTGCCCCCTTCGGTCCCGAGCAGGTCGACGCCGAGCCCCGGATCGCCCCCCATCGTGCTGTCGTCGAGGGAGCTCTCTTCGGTGGCGATGTCGTCTTCGCCCAGGTTGTCGGACGCGTCATCGACCCCCTTTGCGTCATCGTCGCCATCCATGGGCGGAAGCTCTTCGAGAAAGTCGTCTTCTTCCTCGAGCGACGTCTTCTTCGCGGTCGCGGGCGGCTTCGAAGGCGCATCCGGCTGCGGCGTGAGGCTAATCATGGCCCTAGCGACAGTGCTACCGATGCGCGCGCATGTCGACCCCCGTTGCGCCCTTGCAAGCGCGCCCGTACCTTCAGCTCGCCCGCCCGAGCCAAACCCTTCGATGCACCTCCTTGTCCTCTCCAGAAACGCGTCTCTCTATTCGACGAGCCGTCTCGTGCTCGCTGCGCGTTCGCGCGGCCACGATGTGATGGTCGCCGACCCGCTCGACTTCCGCGTCGTCATCTCGCGCGGCCGCCCGTCGATGTTCCTCGGCGACCACGCCGTCCCCCACGTCGATGTGGTGATCCCGCGCATCGGCGCGTCGATCACCAACTACGGGCTCGCCGTCGTTCGTCAGTTCGACATGATGGGCGTCCCGGTGCTCAACACGGCGGTCGCCATCGCGCGCTCGCGCGACAAGCTCCGCGCGATGCAGCTGCTCACGAAGAAGGACATCGACGTCCCCACGACCGTCTGCGCGCGCACGCCCGGCTCGGTGGAGCTCGCGCTTCAGGCCGTCGGCGGAACGCCCGCGATCGTGAAGCTTCAGCAGGGCACCCAGGGGATAGGGACGATGATCGCTGAGACCCCGCAGGCCGTCAGCTCGTTGCTCGAAACGCTCTGGGCCATGGGTCAGGACATCATTCTGCAGCAGTACATTGCGGAGTCGAAGGGGCGCGACTACCGCGCCATCGTCGTCGGCGGTCGCGTGATTGCGGCCATGCGCAGGCAGGCCAAGCACGGCGAATTCCGCTCCAATTTGCACCGCGGCGGCAACGCCGTCGGGGTCTCCTTGCCGAAGCACTACATCAGCACGGCGATCTCGGCGACCAAGGTGATGGGGCTCGAGGTCGCCGGCGTCGACATGCTCGAGGGGCGCGACGGCCCGAAAATTCTCGAGATCAACAGCTCCCCCGGCCTCGAGGGGATCGAGCGCGCCAGCGGCGTGGACGTGGCGGGGGCCATCATCCTCCACGCCGAGCGCTTCGTCGCCCAACGCAAGAGCCGCAAAACGAAGAAAGGCCCCACCGACATCGTCATCGAGGACGAGCGGCGCCCCTACCGTTTGAAGAAGCTCGCCACGCCGCCAGCGACGGCGAACGGCTCGGCGCGCCCCGCGCGAAAAACCAAAGCAAGCGAGATCCGCGGCTAGGCCGGCTTCGCGTTAACCTCCCCGCCATGCCTCTCAAAGTCGAACGGGACAGCGCCTTCGTCGTGTTGACGATCGATCGCCCCGAGACCAAAAACTCCCTCGACTTCGCAACCTTCGAGGCGCTCCGCGACGCGCTCGTCGACGTCGCACGCGACACGTCGGTCCGCGCCGTGATCCTCACAGGCGCCGGGCACACGTTCGTCTCGGGGGGCGATCTCCGCGAGCTGCGGGGCATGGAGAACGAGGTCGACGCGGTTCGCCTCTCCGATGCCGGCCGCACGGTCACCCGCGCCATCGCCGACCTTCCCATCCCCGTCATCGCCGCGCTCCCCGGCGCGGCCATCGGCGGCGGCGCCGAGCTCGCGCTCGCCTGCGACATGCGCATCGCGGAGGTGCGCGCGCGCATCCAGATGAAGCACGTGCGCATGGGCGTGACGACCGCGTGGGGGACGTTGCCGCGGCTCATTGCACTCGTCGGACCGGGCTTGGCCGCGCGCCTCGTTTACAGCGGCCACGAGATTTCGTCGGCCGAGGCCTACGCGTTTCGTCTCGTCGACGCCGTCGTCGAAAACGGGACGAGCGTCACGACGGCCCTCGCGTGGGCCTACGACATCGCGCAAGGGTCGCCTTCGGCGATCGCCCATATGAAAGCGCTCTTCCGGGAAGCGCTCGGCGGCGCATCGAACGGCGCAGGCGACGTGTACGGCCTCGAACGCGAACGCTTCATCGCCGCTTGGTCGGGGGCCGATCACGTCGAGGCGATGCAGGCCTACTTCGCGCGGCGACCGCCCGTCTGGAAGCCACGGGCGTAAGTCACCTAAACGCGCACGCGCGCACGGGGAGCGATGGCGGGGGAAGCGCACACAAAAGGGATGGGGTTCGTGAACGGCCGCGCGTTCGTGATCGGGCGCGCGGGCAGCGCGGGGTGGGACGCCGTGCTCGCGCGCCTCGACGAGAGCGACCGCCTCACGCTCGAATCGGTGCTCGCGGTGGGCTGGTACCCCATCGCCCTCGACGCGCGTATGCAGCGCGCCATCGCCGACGTCCTCAGCGGGGGCGACCCGAGCATCGCGGCGGCCATCGGGCGCTTCGCCGCGGAGCGCGATCTGACGACGATTCACCGCATCTTTCTGCGGCTTTTCAACCCGAAGTTCGCCGTCGAGAAGCTCACAGAGCTATGGCCGCGCTACCACAACTCGGGGCGCTGGACGATCGTCGAAAGCAGCGGCACGCACATCATCGGCCGCCTCGACGACTGGGGCGGCAACGTCGACGGCATCCTCTGCACCAATGCGGCGGGCTACATCGGGCGCTGCCTCGAGCTCGCCGGCGCCCGCCACGTTGTGATGGAGCACACGAAGTGCCGCACGCGGGGCGACGACGCGTGCGTCTTCACCGCCCGATGGGGCCAGGTCGCCACGCGCACGTAGTGGCTTAGTACGCGCCCTTCGCGGGTGCGTTGATCGTGCCTGCGGCAATGCCTTTGCGGACGCCGTCGAGCTCGCTCACGAAGCGGTGAAGCTCTTCGTCCGTCGTGTAGAAGTGCGGGCTCACGCGGAGGCCGCACTTGGGGCGGTAGTCGTGGAAGAACTTGCGGCGCGACAGCTCCTTCGAGACGGCGTCGGCGCCGTCGAAATCGAAGCAGATGGTGCCGCCGCGCTCGGCGTCGCCCCGCGGCGTATTCACCGTGAAGCCGCGCGCCTCGACGATCTCGCGGAGGAGCGCCGTTTGGCGCAGAGATTTTTTGTGAATGTTCGCGACGCCGAGCTTCGCGATCATCTCCCAGCCCGCGCGCGCGGTGTACACGGCAGGCATCGCCGGCGTGCCGCCGATCATCCGCCACACGTCCGTCGCGTAGCGCATCGGCCCCATGTCGAAGGCGAACGGCTCGGCGTGGGCGAACCACCCCGTCGACGTGGGCTTCATCGCCGGCAACAGGTCGGGCCGGATGTACAGGTAGCTCGCGCCCGGGCCGCCGCACGCCCACTTCACCGAGCCGCCGCAGGCCATGTCGCAGCCCCACTCTTTGAGCGCGAGAGGCACCGTCGCCGCCGACTGGTAGCAGTCGAGAAGGACCAGCGCGCCAACCTCGTGGGCGCGGTCAATCACACGCTTCGCGTCGTACAGCGCGCTCGACCGGAAGAGCACGTGGCTTATCGGAACGAGGAGCGTGCGCTCGTCGATGGCGGCGAGCAGCGCTTCGATCGGAGCGTGGATGCCGTCCTTCGATTTGACGACGCAAACATCTGCGCCGCGGCGCGCCTGCTCTTGCCAGACGTAATGCACCGTCGAGAAGTTCAGCTCGTCGTAGACGATTTTGTTTCGCCCTTTGAACGGCCCCGACGTCTCGTTGAACGTGAAGCAGCTCGCGACGGCGGCCTGCACCGTGGAGACGTTCGGAAGAATCGCGACCGTGCCCGGGTCGACGCCGAGGACGCTGCCGATGGTGTCGCCGAGCGACCGTACAGCCGGCAACCACGCGCCCCACGCGTTGATCGAGTCGTTCTCCCACTCGTCCAAGAACTGCGTGGCGTAGGCACGCGCCGCGCGGGGAACGGCGCCGAGCGAATGGCTAATCAGGTGGACGCCCTTGTCGAGCGTCGGAAACTCGGCGCGCGCCGCGAGGAGCGCAGTCTCATCGACGGCGTCGACCAGGGCGCGGCTCATCCCTTCGGGCCGCCTTCGTTGGCTTCGTCGAGAGCGCCCGGCTCTTCCTCGCCGTCGTCTTCGCCTTCTCCGTCTTGGTCCTCGCCGTCGTCGTCGTCCTCGTCGCCGCCGATGGCCTCGTAGACTTGGGACGCGAGCTCGTCGGCGCGATCGTCCGACAAGCCGAGGGCGGCGACGAGCTCGTCGTCGAAGTCTTCTTCTTCATCGTTTTCGGCGAGGTCGCAGAGCGCCATCGCGAACGCGACCTTGTAGGCCGTCTCCTTCGCGACGGGGCGCGCGAGCACCGCCGCGATCGTCACGAGGCGCTCTTGCGGATCGGTGTGCTCGATGTTGGCGGCGAAGCCGTCGAGGATCGCGTCGAGCTCGTCGTCCGAAATCGCGTGCGCTACCGGAGGCGGCGCAACGAGGGCCCGAAGACCCAGCGCCAGCCCTCGAAACGCGACGAGCTCTTCTTCCGCGAGGTCGTCGTCCGCCGTCGTGGCGAGATATGCTACCTCGAGAATTGCGCTCGATTCGTCGGCCGTCAGCGTCCCTGCGCCGCCCTGGGGGAGCACGCGGTGCACTTCGATCTGCGGTTCGTCCGTCATGGGCGCGAGAGCCTAGCCGGGTTGCAGCCAAACGGAAGTGCACTCAGAGAGCGCGGAGAGTCCTGCCGTGCCTCACAGCCGCTGGACGACGACCTCGTAGCGCGGCGGCGGGCTTTGGCCTGCCGAAGCGGCCGAGACGGAGATCGCGTAGGTGCCGCTCGGGAAGCCGCCGGGGATCAGCGCGGGCGAACCGTCCGGCGCGACGACTGCACACCACGTGCGGTTCGAATCGAGGTTCGTGATGTGGAGCATCGCGACCTGAAGGCCACGCTCGCCGGCCGCCGGGCGAAGGCGGAACGAGCCGTTCGTGTCGTCGCGGAGCTCAAGCAGGTGCTGCGCCGCGGCGGGGGCAGCTTTGTCGCACGCCACGCGATCGAGCCGCGTCGGCGAGCTGCCGCGGAGCACGAGCTGCTCGGTCTGCAAGATGTCGACGTGGGCCCCTTCCGGAACTGCGGACGACTTTCCTTGTGCGCCGCACGCGGTCGCCAGGACAGAGAGAATCGCAACGGAGAAGAGCTTGATGCCGGTCATGCGTTTGCTGGCCTTCGTAGTGGGTTCGTTTCGGAGTCGTGCGTCGCTGCGAGCCACGTCGTGGTCTCTCGCTTCGAGCGCAGTCCTTCGCAATACGAATGCCAACGATGACGCAGTACGCCGCGTCACGGACGAGAGCCAAATTCAAGCAATTTCCACTATGGTCTCACCATGTATGCGAACTGAGCGCTCATTCACTTTCGCAATTCCCACATGCAGCGCTGCCATGTTCGAAATGCAGATCGCGAACGGCCGGATCGCGCGTGCCTCAGGGGGCGTTCGGTGGAGACGCGACGGGCGCAGCGGCGTCGGGGACGAAGGCGATCGTGTGATTGAGGCGATTCCAAATGAGCCAACCGGTGGCGACCCGCGCCCCCCAGAAGTGATCCGTCGCCTCCCCACTTTCGTAGGTCGAATCGAGCTTCGTCCAGACCAAGCGCGGCGGCTTCTCCATGATGCCGGCGAGCATGCCACGACTCGCGCGCGGGGCGGGCTTCCTCTACAAGGAGTCCCATGAGTGCCACTCCAAAAGGCGACCAAGGCGGCACGCGCGAAGACGCGACCAAAACCAAACCCGGCTACTTCGGCCCCTTCGGCGGCCGCTTCGTGGCCGAGACGCTCATCCCCGCTCTCGACGAGCTCACCCATGCTCTCGAGACCATCGTCCACACGACGGGCTTTCAGACCGAGTGGCGCGATCTCCTCGCGAAGTACGTCGGCAGGCCCACGCCGCTTTCGGATGCGAAGCGCCTCGCCCATTCCATCGACCCGGCGGGCGCGTTCCTCAAGCATCTCTATCTAAAGCGCGAAGACCTCTGTCACACGGGCGCGCACAAGATTAACAACGCCCTCGGGCAGGCGCTTCTCGCGAAGAAGATGGGCAAGCGGCGCATCATCGCCGAGACCGGCGCGGGGCAGCACGGCGTCGCCACGGCGACCGCCTGCGCGCTGTTCGATCTGCCCTGTGAGGTCTACATGGGCGCCGAAGACGTAAAGCGCCAGGCGCCCAACGTCGGCCGAATGAAGCTGCTCGGCGCAACTGTGATCCCGGTGATGAGCGGCTCGCGCACGCTGAAAGACGCGATGAACGAGGCTCTGCGTGACTGGGTGACGCACGTCGGCACTACCCACTATTGTATTGGCAGCGCGGCGGGCCCCTACCCGTACCCCGAGCTGGTGGCGACGCTTCAAGCCGTCATCGGCGACGAGGCACGCGCGCAAGTTCTCGCAGCCCAGGGCGCGCTCCCCGATGGCGCGGTCGCCTGCGTAGGCGGCGGATCGAACGCCATCGGCCTGTTCGGCGCCTTCTTGAAAGACGACGGCGTGGCGCTCTACGGCGTCGAAGCCGCGGGCCACGGCGTGCATACCGACAAGCACGCGGCGACGCTCACGGCCGGGCGTATCGGCGTTCTCCACGGGTCGAAGAGCTACGTCCTGTGCGACGACGGCGGGCAAATCTTGGAGGCCCACTCCATTAGCGCGGGGCTCGATTACCCCGGCGTGGGGCCGCAGCACTCGTACTTGAAAGACACGGGTCGCGCGACCTACGTGAGCGCGACGGACGACGAAGCGCTCGCGGCGGCGAGCCTCGTGGCGCGCACCGAGGGGATCATCCCGGCCCTCGAGACGGCCCACGCGTTCGCAAAAATCGGCGACATCGCGAGGGAGCTCTCGGCGGCGCGCGGGCGTGCCGTTTCGCTGGTGCTCGCGAGCTCTGGCCGCGGCGACAAAGATCTCGCGACGTACCTTGAACGGCTGGAGGTTTTCCGTGACGCGCATTGACGACTGCTTCGCACGCCTCGCCGCTTCGAAGCGGAAGGCCCTCGTCGCGTACCTGTGCGTCGGCGATCCGACGGAAGACGAGTCCGCCGACCTCGCGCTCGCCTGCGTGCGCGCCGGCGCCGACATCTTGGAGCTCGGCGTCCCCTTCAGCGACCCCACGGCCGACGGGCCTGTCATCGCGCGCGCAAGCCAGCGTGCCCTCGCGAAGGGGGGCGGCCTCGGCGCAACGTTGCGCGTCGCGCGCAAAATCCGCGCGCAGACGGACGCGCCCATCGTTCTCTTCGGCTACTACAACCCGCTCTTCGTTCGGGGCGAAGGCGCCGTCGTCGACGCGGCCGCCGAGGCCGGCGCCGATGCCCTCCTGGTGGTCGACCTGCCGATCGAAGAGTCGCTCCCGCTGCGCGGGGCGGCCTACGCCAAGGGCATTTCCCTCGTCCCGCTCCTCGCGCCCACAAGCTCGCCCGCGCGCATCGCATCGCTTCAAGCCGCGGCCGCACGCTTCCCCGGCGGCTTCGTCTACTACGTGTCGGTCGCAGGCGTGACGGGGAACGCCGAGGCGCCGCTCTCCGTCGCGAGCACGGCAGCCGGCAAGCTCAAGGCGACCCTCAAGCTGCCCACCATCGTCGGCTTTGGTGTCGACACGGGCGACAAGGCGAAGCTCGCCGCGAAAGACTGCGACGGCATCGCCGTGGGGACCGCCATCGTGAAGCGGATTGAGGATGGCGCGTCGGCCGAGGTGCGCCTCGCCAGCGTCACCGCGCTGGTGGCGGAGCTTCGCGCGGCGCTCGACGCCGGCTGAGGCGCACAGCCGTTCGCAGGCTCACGCGGGCGCGGCATACCGATCGCATGGTCTTCCGGAAAACCACCGAGAGGACGTAACGCGATGACCACGAACAACGATACGAAGCCCGCAGCGCAGGGCGTACCGGCAGACCATGCGACCGCGGGGCACATTGCGAAAGAGGCTGCGGGCGGCGCATCCGGCGCGGTCGCGGGCGCCGTGTTCGGGATCGTCGCGGGCCCCCCCGGCATGATCGCCGGCGCCGTCATCGGCGGCATCGTCGGTGCGGTTGCTGGGGCGGTGCTCGATGAAGAGCGCGCAGTCGAGGCAGAAAGCGACAAGGCGCTCGACGACGAGATCGGCGTCAACGGCGGAGACCTCGGCGCGCCCAACTTGAAGCACCCGCCGGCCACTGTCGGCGCCTACTCCGGCGCGTCGTCCGGCGGTGGCAGCGGGGACCGAGAAAGCTCGCCCGCGGAGGGGACGATGCCGAGCGGCGACGCGTAAGCTGTACGCGTAGAAGGTCTGACCGGCGTCACGCGGGCCCGAGCACCATTTCAACGTGGGGAATGCCGTCTTCGAGGTACGGCTCGCCCGCGATGACGAAGCCGAGCGATCCGTAGAACGCTTCGACATAGCGTTGGGCGCCGATGCGAATCGCCGCGCCCGGCGCGCCGGCGCGCGTGTCGTCGATGGCGCGCTTCATGAGCGCCCTGCCCGCCCCCGTGCGGCGTGCGGTGCGGCTCGTGACGACGCGCCCGATGGACGCCTCGGCGTACTTCACGCCGGCGCCGAAGACGCGCGCATAGGCGACGAGCGCGCCCGACGCGTCGCGTCCGAGGATGTGAAGCGCCTTGGGGTCCGCGCCGTCGCAGTCGTTGTAGACGCAGTTCTGCTCGACGCCGAAAACGTCCTGGCGGAGCGTAAGCGCCTCGTACAGCTCCGCCGGAGTGAGCGCGTCGAACGGCTTCGTCGTGAACGCAATCGACGGGACAGAGGTAGAGGCGGGCGCCATCGCGCCAATCTTGCGCAAGGCGCGCGGGGCGTCACGGCGTAAAGCGAACCAGGAACCGCGCGCCGCCCGGCATGCGCGACGCTTCGACGGTGGCGGACGGCCTGCCCGAGACCTGGAGCATCACCTCGGCGCCGCAGACGATCGCGTCGATTTCGAGATCCGGAACGTCGTTCCACCCCGAGAGCGTGACCTCTGCGACGCCCGGCTCGATGAGCTTCGCCATCATGACGCCGCGGTCGTAGCTCTTCGCGTAGACGAGAGCGACGCGCTTCAGGAGCGCTTCGACCGACGTGAGGCGCATCATGAACCGCCAGAACGTCGTGAACGTCCGCTCGAGGCCCGCGCGCACCATTTTGCGGTGGAACACGACGGGGTCCTGGGCGGTCGCGTGGGCGACGGCGAGGTAGAACTCGGTGGTCGTGGCGATCGAGGCCCACGACATGGGGAGCAACGTCGCGAGCTCCGCCTGCGACTCGCGCGTCATCGTCGCGATGGCCGCATCGACGAGCTCCTTGCCGTGGAGCTCCTCGATGAGGCGCCGCTGATCGAAGAAGACGGCCGCCGATACGTTGGCGCCGCCGAGGGAGACTCGGCTCGGAGCGGACCTTCTGCGTGTCGACGTGCTCGCGCCCATCCCCATGACCCCGGGAAAGGCTACACCCGATGCCGCACTTCGCAGGCTGCGCGTTGGTTGCGGAAGGTCAGTTCGCGCGGCACTCCAGGTGCGTGAAGTAGACCTGTGGGGACTGCTGTACGTCGTCGCGGAAGAGCACGCCGATTTCCCCCTTCGGGCCGAAGCCGGTGATCGGAAAGACGCTGTCGCCCGTCGACGTGGTGATGCGCTGGGGGGCGAGGGTCGCGTCGAGCGTGGGGCCGAGCATGCGCGTGTAGAGCTCGTAGCCCGAGTTTTGATCACGCGAGTCGGCGTAGACGAGAAGCACGCGATCGCCGAGAGGGACCAGCGCGGGGTCGCGCGCTTGGCGCGGGCTGTCGGTGAGGAGCTTGGAGACGCCGGTGGGCTTGCCGGCGCCGTCGACGACAGCGCCCCAGACCGTGCGCTTCACGGGGTCGTTCTCGTACCAAGCAACGGCGAAGCTGGTCTGGTTCCAAACGACGCGCGGCGAGATCCCCGTCTGCTTCGTCGACGTGAGGAGCGCCGTCGCTCCCGCCGATTTGAGGTCGAACGTGAACGGCGCAAATGCGATCTGGTTGCCGAGGCCGTTGCCGTTCGTCCCGCGGTTTTCGACCCACGCGACGCCGAGGTTCGGACGCCCCACGGCGAGGGTCGGCGACTCGGCGCTGAGGGTCTGCGTCGTCGGCGTCGAGAGCGCGACGTTGTCGCCGAGGCGCGTGCCGTCGAGCGCGACGCGTTGCCCGACGATGCGGTACTGCGTGGCGTTGCCCGTATCCTCCTGCCACGCGATGACGAACTCGGCCCCCGTCCAGACAAGGCTCACGTTGATGGAGAACCCCTCGGTCTCGGTGATGCGCACGTCGCCCGGCGCGAGCTTGTGCCCCGTGCGATCGAAGGTCGCGAAGTAGACCTCGTAGTTGCTGTCGCGGCGGTCGCTCCAAGCGACGCCGAAGCGGTCGCCCGTCCACGCGATCGACGCGCCCGCGGCGTCGGACTCCACGTTCGTGAGGCGGGTCTCAGGTGGCCGGAGCGCGCCGTCGACGGTCACATTTTGCGCGAACACGCGGTTTTTACCGGCCTGATCGCCGTCGTAGAGCGCGATGAACGTGTCACCGTTGTTGGCGAGGCCGTCGGGCCCCGCCACCGTGAACGCGCTGCTCGACACGCGCGTCGGCGCGCCGTTGACGGGCACGTAGCGCGCGTGATCGTCGACGACGCCGTTACAGTCGTTGTCGACGCCGTCGCATAGCTCGATGCCGCCGGGGAACGCCGCGGAGTTCGTGTCGTCGCAGTCGTCGCCGCAGCTGTCGGGTGCGCCCGGGACGGTGCCGGGGATGGGCCCGCGGTGGCCGTCGTGATCGAGATCGAGCGACCGCGGCGTGAACGCGCACGTGCCCGTCGCCGGGGTGCAGACGTCGGCCGTGCACGGGTCGTTGTCGTTGCAGACGATGGGCGCGTCTTTCACGCAGGCGCCTCCGGTGCAGCGCGCGAGCGCGCACTTGTCGTCGAACCCTTTGCAGTCCGAATCGGCCGTGCACGCGGGGCGCGGGCCGGCGTCGATCGTGACGGGCACCGAGGCGTCGACCTCGAGCCCCGCCATGCCCGTGCGCGCGCCGCAGCCGCCGAGGCTCGCCGTCGCGAGCGCGGCAAACGTGACGGGGAGAAGCGCGACGAAACCGGTGACGAGAGAACCACGCGTTGCGATCAGAAACATGCGCCGTACCCCGGAACGTCGACGGGCTCGCAGACGAAGCCGTCGGGACAAGTGCCGCTCTTCGTGAGCTCGCATAGCTTCACGCATTGGGTGCCCGAGCCGGAGATCACGCAGGCGAAACCGGCCGAGCAGCTCGTGGCGCCGTCGCACGCCGTGCCTTGGGTCCCCGTCCCCGCAGGCGCGCACATCGCGCCGTACTGCTCGGAGTCGCAGGCGCCGTCGGGATACTGCACGAACGGGAAGCACCCCTGACCTTTGGGACAGCCGCTGGCACCTTGTGGCGCAAACGCATCGCACTCGACGGTCGGCGGCGGGCGCGGCGTATCGGGGCACGTCGGCTCGACGAACGGCGGATCGCCGTCGGGCAACGTGGACGCGTCGCGCCGCGTGCTGCCATCGCGCCGTGCATCGGCGGCGGCGTCACGCCCGACGGGGTTGCGCGGAGTGAGCGGGCCGCCATCAGGGCCGAGACCCGTCCCGTCGTCGACCCCTTCGATGGCGCCGCCGCAGGCCGACGCCAGCAGCGTGACGGCGACGACGGTCGCGGCCATCCAGCCAGAACCGACGGAAATTCGCAAACGCGAGTTCGAGGTTCGTCTCGAAGGAAGAATCATGACGGTCCTTTGAGGGGGCGCGGTGGCCGGGCGCAGCATCGCGCGAGGTCGCGCAGCTGCGTGGAGCCGTAGCACCATCCGAGCCGATGGCCGAGACGAACGCGAGCCGTCACAGGATCGCCCGAAACCGCGGTTGACGTACCGCTTGGACGTGTCTCTCCTCGTGCCATGCGAACGAGACCCGCGACGCGCTCCTCCGTTTCCGCCGCGAGAACGTCGGCGAGGCTATTTGCGAGCGCCATCGTCGCGCTTTCCTGCGCGAGCACCGCCTTCGCCGCCGTCGGCTGCCACCGAGAGGGGGACGCCACCGCCGCCAAGGCGCCAACCCCCGTTCGCGTCCGCCCCGTCGAGCCGCGCACCGCCCTCGGCGGCGTGCGCTACTCGGGGAGCGTCGAGCCGGGCACGCGCGTCGACCTCGCGTTCAAAGTCGGCGGCTACATCCGCGACATCGCGCAGGTGAAGGGCGAAGGCGGCGCGCTGCGAAAGGTTCAGGAGGGCGACTTCGTGAGGTCGGGCACCGTGCTCGCCGTCATTCGCGAGAGCGACTACGCGCAGCGCCTCACGTCGGCCCAGGCCTCGCTCGCCGAAGCGACCGCCGCGCAGAAGCAAGCGCAGCTCGATTACGACCGTTCGTCGCGCCTCCTCGCCACCGCCGCCGTCTCGAAGGCCGAAGTCGACACCAACGGCGCGCGCCTCGAAAGCGCCAACGCCCGCGTCGAGGGGGCGCGGTCGCGCATTCAAGAAGCGCAGCTCGCACTTGCAGACTGCACGCTTCGCGCGCCGATGGACGGCGTTCTTCTCAAGCGCGTCGTCGAGGTCGGATCCCTCGTCGGAGCGGGTTCGCCCGGCTTCGTCGTCGCCGACACCAAGTCCGTGAAGGTCGTCTTCGGCGCGCCGGACACGATGGTCGAGAAGATGAAAATCGGCAGCATCCTGGCCGTGTCGCTCGAAGCAGTCCCCGGCGAATTCGCCGGAAAGATCACCCGCATCGCGCCGTCGGCCGATCCGAAAAGCCGCGTGTTCGACGTCGAGACCACCATCGCGAACCCGAACGACCAGCTGAAATCCGGCATGATCGCGTCGCTCAAAGTGCCCGACGCCGTTCTCACCGGCGCGAGCCTCGTGCTCCCTCTCACGGCCGTGGTCCGATCGCCCCGCGACGCGCGCGGCTTCGCGGTCTACGTCGTCGAAGGCGAGCCCGGCAAGGAGGTCGCGAAGCTCCGCGATGTGAAGCTCGGCGACGTTCTCGGCAACACGGTCTTCGTCACGGACGGCCTCAAGAACGGGGAGCGCGCCGTCTCGATGGGCGCCACTCTCGTCGCGGACGGCGACCCCGTTCGCGTCATCCCCTGATCGCGTTCCGAACGAACCGAAAGACGACAGCCATGTCTCACGGCAAATCGGACGACGAGCGGATCCGCACGACCCACAACACCGCGCGC
This sequence comes from Myxococcales bacterium, assembly GCA_025354825.1. Taxonomy (GTDB): domain Bacteria; phylum Myxococcota_A; class Polyangia; order Polyangiales; family Polyangiaceae; genus JANXMC01. Next base: position 7,846 of record JANXMC010000123.1, on the reverse strand, counting down.
TACTTCACAGAGCGGCGCCACGTCGCGTGGGTGCTGCTGATCGGCACAATTTTGTGGGGCTTCTTCAGCTACGCCCGCATGCCGAAGCGGAAGGATCCCGAGATCCCGGTGCGCGTGGCAGCGGCGATCGTCGGCTGGCCCGGCGCGTCTGCCGAGAAGGTCGAAGAGCTTCTAACGCGGCCGATCGAAGAGAAAATATCCGAAAACTCGAAGGTCGAAAAAGTCGAGTCGAGCACCCGTGGTGGCGTCGCCGTCATCACCATCACGCTTCAACAAGACGTGAAGGACACGGGCAAAGAGTTCGACGACATCAAGCTGAAGCTCGACACGATTCGCGACCTGCCCCAGGGCGCACGGCCCATCAACTTCATCAAAGACTTCGGCGACACCACGGCGCTCATGCTCACGGTGGCGAGCCCCAAGGTGGGCGACATCGAGATCCAGCTGCGCGCCGACGGCATTCGCCGCGGCATCGAAGAGGCCCGCACCCACGCGAGCCCGACGGCGCCTGGAAAGCGCGCGTCCGTGACCTACGCGTTCCCCGCGACCATCGAGCCGAAGCAGCTTCAGCGCGTCGTCGAGCAGATGGGCGCCTACGCGATGGAGCACAAGGTCGCGAAAGACGTTCGCGTCTTCACGGGGCCGGGATTTCTCGGCCTCGACGGCCAGACGGACGCGCCCGAGAACGTGCTTCTGGAGAGCTCGCTGCGCTTCTTGCAAGATCGGATGCGCACCTCCGAGCTCCATCCCGACGTCTGGCGGGCGATCGTCGTTTTCGATCCGAAAGAGACCGAGGAGAAGCTCCGCGCGGTGGCCGAGAGCAAGTACTCGTACCGCGAGCTCGACGACTTCACCGACGCGCTGAAGAAGCGCCTGCAGAGCGTCGACGAGGTCTCCAAGGTCGCGCGATCGGGCGTCCTCGCCGAGCGCGTGTACCTCGATTTCTCCCAAGAGCGCCTCGCCGCCTACGGCATTCAGACGACACAGCTCGGTGACATTCTCGCGGCGCGCAACATCACACTCCCCGGCGGGATCATCGAGTCGCAGGGGAAGAACCTCTCCATCGATCCGTCGGGCGAGCTGAAGAACGAGCGGGAGATCGGCGACGTTCTCATTGCGACGTCGAGCACCGGGACGCCGGTCTATTTGCGCGACGTCGTCGAGGTGAGTCGCAGCTACGAGAGCCCGCCGCGCTTCTTGAACAAGTACACGTGGCGCGACGCGAAGGGCGACTGGCAGCGCACGCGCGCCATCACCCTTGCCGTGTCGATGCGGTCGGGTCGGCAAATTGGCGATTTTGGCCGCAGCGTCGACACCGCGCTCGCCGAAGCGCGCCGGCTCTTGCCGGAAGACCTGGTGGTCGCCCGTACGTCGGACCAGCCGAAGCAGGTGTCGGAGAACGTCGAGCTCTTCATGAGCAGCCTCTACGAGGCCGTCGGCTTGGTCGTCATCGTGGCGCTCATCGGCTTCTGGGAATGGCGCTCGGCGGCCGTCATGGCGCTCTGCATTCCAATAACGCTGATGATGACCTACGGGTTCATGAACCTGCTCGGCATCGACCTTCAGCAGATCTCGATAGCCTCGCTCATCATCGCTCTCGGCCTTCTCGTCGACGACCCCGTCGTCGCGGGCGACGCCATCAAGCGCGACCTCGCCTTGGGCCACCCGCCGATCATCGCGGCGTGGCTGGGGCCCACGAAGCTCGCGACTGCCATCCTGTTTGCGACGATCACCAACATCGTCGCGTACCTGCCGTTCCTCACGCTCCCCGGCGACGTCGGCCGCTTCATCTTCACGCTGCCGATCGTTCTCACGGCGTCGCTCGTGGCGTCGCGGCTCGTGTCGATGACCTTCATCCCGCTCCTCGGCTACTACCTTTTGCGCGCACCCAAGGAGACGCTCACGCTCGAAGAGCGGCGAAACCGCGGCTTCGCGCGCTTCTATTACCGCGTCGTCGGCAAGGCCATCGACCACCGCTGGCTCGTCCTCGGCGTATCGGGGCTCATCCTCGTGTCGGGCGTTCTCTACGCACGCCGGTTGAAGCAGGCGTTCTTCCCGAAGGACCTTTCGTACCTGTCCTACGTCGACGTCTTCCTCCCCGAAGACGCACCGATCGCCGCGACGAACGAGGTCGTGAAGCAGGCCGACGAGGTTATTCGCCGAACCCTCGCGACCTACGGCAAAGAGCACCCCGATTCACACGGCAAACCGCGGGAGCTGCTTCAGTCGCTGACGACGTTCGTCGGCGGTGGCGGCCCGCGCTTCTGGTTCTCCGTCACGCCCGAGCAGCAGCAGCTGAATTACGCGCAGATCATCCTTCAATCCACGGACAAGCACGAGACCAGCGAGTTTTTGGCGCCGCTTCAGCGCGCGCTCTCCGCGGAAATTCCGGGCGCGCGTATCGACGTTCGCCAGCTCGAAAATGGAAAGCCCGTGGGCATTCCGGTCTCGTTCCGCATCGCGGGCGAGGACATCCAGGTGCTGCGTGAGCTCGCGGAAAAGGCGAAGGCGGTGCTGAAGAGCGTCCCCATCGCCGAGCGCGTGCGCGACAGTTGGGGGGCCGAGAGCTTTCAGGTGAAGCTCGAGGTCGATCCGGATCGCGCGAACATGGCGGGCGTGACGAACATCGACGTCGCCAAGTCGTCGGCCTTTGGCTTGAGCGGCGACAAGGTCGGCAGCCTGCGCGAGAACGACAAGCTCATTCCCATCGTCTCGCGCCTCCGCGCGGCCGAGCGTGGCCAGCTCTCCGATGTGCAAAACCTTTACGTGTATTCCTCACGCACATCGCAACGGGTCCCGCTCGGCCAGGTCTCGACGATCTCGTACGGCATGGTCACCGAGAAAATCCTTCGGCGAAACCAGTACCGAACGATCACAGTGTCGGCGTTCCCCGTGCCGGGGAAGCTGCCGAGTGAAGTCGTGGCGGCCGCGCGAGGGCAGCTCGAGGCGCTCACGAAGGAGCTCCCGCCCGGCTACTCGCTGGTCGTCGGCGGTGAAGAGGAGGAGCAGAAGAAGGGGTTCGCGGACCTCGCCATCGTCCTAGGGATTTCCATATGTGCGATCTTCCTGGCGCTGGTGATTCAGTTCAAGAACGCCGTGAAGCCGCTCATCGTCTTCGCGGCGATTCCTTACGGCGTCGTCGGCGCGCTCGTCTGCCTCGCCCTCACGGGGAGCCCCTTCGGCTTCATGGCGTTCCTTGGAATCATCAGCCTCATCGGCGTGATCGTGAGCCACGTCATCGTGCTCTTCGACTTCATCGAGGAGCGCCACGAAGAGGGCGAGCCCCTGCGGGAAGCGCTGCTCGACGCGGGCATTATGCGCCTTCGCCCCGTGCTCATCACGGTCGGGGCGACGGTGTTCGCGCTCATTCCCCTCGCCTCCCACGGCGGTCCGCTATGGGAGCCGCTCTGCTACGCGCAGATAGGCGGCCTCACCATCGCGACGTTCATCACGCTGCTGATCGTGCCGGTGCTCTACGCGATCTTCGTGCTCGATTTGAAATGGGTGAAGTGGGAGGAGCGCGCGAAGACCGAGCCGTGACAGGCGTCGCCGCCTTGGCGCCCGTTACTTCTTCCGCAGCTTCTCGAAGAAGCCCGCCGCGCCGCTCTTCACGTCGGCCGCCTTGGTCCCCGCCGCGGGCGACGGCGAGCCGGGCTGCGGCGTGGTTCGTCGACCGAAGTCGAACTCGCCCGACCCTTTGCGCGATCGCATGTCGAAGAGGCGAACCTCGCGCGAGGCTTCGATGTTGTTCGGATTGAGCTTCGCGACGATGCGAAAGTCCTTTTGGGCCGCGACGAGGTTGTCGAGCCGCTTGTAAAGCTGCGCGCGGTAGAAGTACGCGCGCTCGCATTCGCGATCGAGCGACACGGCGCGGTCGAGCATCGAGATGCGTTGTTGCGTTGCCGCGGGACCCTGGTTTTCGGGGCGCTGCGCTTCGATCCACGCGAGAAGCGCGAGGTACTCCCCCTTCTCGGTTTCGAGGGCGTGAGCCCGCCGCCCGAGGGCTTCTGCGCGATCGAAATCCTTTCGCGCGAGGGAGATCTCGGCCTCCTGAAAGAGCGTCTTGGACGTCGCGCCGTCGAGCTCGTCGGTCGCGCGACCTCCGAAGACCGGGTGCGACGCTTCCATCGCCGAACGCGATACGCTGCCAACCCCCGGAGCGCTCCCCCGCGCGAGGGCGCTCGCGATCTGCTCGCCGGGAATGCCCGGAAGCGTCTGGCGCGGCGCCGCGCGCATGCTCGACGACGACGGCTGCAACCCCGCGAGCGTCTGCGGAATGCGCATCGCGCCCGACGACGGGGACACGATGTGCGGCTGGCTCGGCCCCGTCGGCATCTTCGAAATGCTCGGCGGCGCTGGGGTCGGCGGCACGCCGCTTTGCGAAGGCGACGGCGCTCGCATCGCGCCGCTCTGCGACGGAGAAGGCGACGCGGCGCGCATCGCCCCCGACGAGCGCATCGTGTCGGGCGAGACGGCTGGCGTGCCGCCGAGGCTTCGGTATGTCTGCGGCATCGCCGGGTCGCTCATGCGACGGGACTCGGCGAAGGCGATCTGCTTTGTGAGCAGCAGGCAGTAGACGAGCAAGCGCGCCGAATTGGGCGAGACGACGCCAAGGTTCGAGAGCTCGGAAATGCCCATCGGGCGCGCGCGCAGGCAGTCGATTGCGGCACGCGCTTCGTCTTGAAACGCAAACCGCTCGAGCGTCGCGCCCGGGATGATTCCGCAGAAGCCGTCCCCCACGCGCGCGAGCGTGGCCTGCACGTGCTCCCAAACCGGCGCTTCTCGAACGCCACGCCAAATGAGCGGAAACGGATCGAGCACGGGGTAGTCCGCGCCGCCGTAACCCGCGAGTAGATCGTCACCCTTGTAGAATGCAAACGTCGTCACGGCCGGGAACGTGAAGACGTGGTGGGCCTTCCGCGCCGTCTGCGTTTCGAGCCCATCGCGGAGCTGCAGCGGCGTGATCTTCCGTGTGCGCAACAGGATCTCGCCGTGGAGCCCGGCACGTTTCGCGAGATCCATCAGCGAGCCGTTGAGCGCATCCGCGTCGAGCGCGCCGAGCTCGAAGAGCACCTGCCCCAAGTAGGTCGCGGGGCCGGAGGTGCGGGCCTTGTGCACGCCGCCTTCGCGCACGACGATCGTGGCCGAATGCTCGTCCGCGGCGCGGATCTCGAACGACCCCGTGAGCCGCTTGTCGAAGGCGTATGCGAGCAGCTGTCCGAAAGGCGTCTTCGAGAAGACGCCGCTCGCGTCGGGAGCTCGGCCTTTCGCAGGGGTGTGCATCAGAGGCTGGCCCTAGTGTAGAGGCCGTTCTGGCCCCGTGCGAGGCCAACCCGCGGTTGAAATGCCGCTAACGAGCGCTCTTCTCGCCGAACCCTTTTTCGATCGAGGTCATCCGCGCGAGGAGCTGCGCGTGAAGCTCGTCGACCTTCTCGTGAAGGTGCGCGACCTCCAGCTCGGTCTTGAGGTTCACGTTGTACTCGATGTCGTTTCTCACCCGCTCGCGCGCCACCTGTCGGTTCTGACTTAGGAGCACGAACACGGACAGGATGATCGCTTCGAGCGAGACGACCATCGTGAGCAGACCGAACGGGAACGGATCGAAGCCTCCGACGCGCGTCGCGGTGAGCGGCCCCACGTTGAGAATGATCCAGACGAAGAAGATCCCGAGGTGGATGAAGAGAAACTCGAGGCTCCCCGAGAAGTCGCTGATCCAATCGGCGATCTTCATCACTTTCGTGCGCTTGTCTTCGACCTCTTCGTTCACGTTGCGCGACGCCGTGTTGCGCAGAAGCTTCGCAGACTCGCGCAGCCGCCGACCCGAGGCCGCAAGCAGCTGCATGGCGGCCGTCGGCGTCTGCGTGATGAGCGCTTCGAGGTCGCCGCGATCGACGACGAGGGCCGTCACGTCGTGGGTTGCGACGGCCGATGCGGTGCGCGGGCCGCCATCGAGGAGAGAGATCTCGCCGAAGAAGTCCCCTGCCCGCGCGGTCTCGAGGACGATGCGCTCGCCGGTGTCGTTCTTGAAGAAGACTTCGACCTCGCCGGAACAGACGACGTAGAGCGAATCGCCCGGCTCGCCGACCTTGAACAGCGTGGTTCCCGCGGTGAAGCTCGCCTGATCGATCCGCTCCGCGAGGACCGACCGCTCGCGGTCTCCTAGCGTCGAGAAGATTGGAACCCCAGCCAGCATATCGGCGCTCGTCGTCAAGGCGTACTCTGCTCCTTCATCGCGGAGGGTATGCGATCCATGAAACACGTGGGGCTCAGACGTCGCATCGGGGAGACGTGGTTGCGTGCCTTCGGTTGGTCGCTCGAGGGCGGGAGGCCCAACATTAAGAAAGCCGTCATCGTCGCTGCGCCCCACACGTCGAATTGGGATCTCCCCTTCATGTTGGCCGTCAGCTACGCGCTCGACATCGACATCCACTGGATCGGCAAGCACACGATTTTCAAGCCGCCCTTCGGCACGTTCATGCGCCTTCTCGGCGGCCTCCCCGTCGACAGGCGCGCACGCAACAACGCCGTCGCCGGCGTCGTCGACATCCTTCGCGAGCACGACGATCTCTTCCTCGTCATCGCGCCCGGCGGCACGCGGCAGACCGCCGCCGACTGGAAGACAGGCTTCTATTACATCGCAGTCGGCGCCGACGTTCCCATCGTGTTGGGGTTCCTCGATTACGAAAAAAAGCGCGGAGGCCTTGGCACCGTGTTCGTGCCGACCGGCAACATCGAACGCGACATGACGGAGATCCGCGGCTTTTACGCGGGGATCAAAGGCAAGGTCGCGTCCCACGACGACGACGTCGTGCTCCCCGCCAACGCCACGTAGGCACGGATCACTTCGCCTTCGGGGGCGCCGCGATGAACGCCGCGGCGCCGCGCAAAACGGCGCGCTGATCGTCGTCGCTGCCGTCGCCGTCGAGATCGATGCTCGCGGGGAACGGCCTCGTCATGAGGGTCGAAAGCGCCTCGCGGGCGAAGTAGCGAACGAGGGGATACCGGTGGGTGAGCGCCGGGACAATCCTGGACGCCGCGCTCGTGCGCCGCTGTTCGGCGAGCGCCATCACCGCCGTCACGACCTCGTGGGGCTTGCCGTGATCGAGCGACGCCGCGAGCGCGTCGGCGTCGAGATCGTCGTAAAGCGCACGGAGCGCGGTGCGGTCGTAGCGCTTCCCCCACCACGCTTCCATCGAGCCAACGAGCGACGCGATGCTCTTGTCGGCGTGGCAAAGCGCGCATTCGAGGGGGCGGTCGTGCTCGACCCGCGCGGTATCGTTGGGCGACCCGATGCGGTGGTACCGCGTGAGCGTGTAGCCGAGCCCCATGTTCTTTTTCGGCATGTGGCACGCGATGCATGCGCCGCCGCTTGCGCGGGGGTCGTGATGCGCATGGGCGCGCAGCGCGACGTCGCTCGCGAGCTTCGCGTGGCACGACGTGCACGTGCCGTTGCCCGCCGGCGTGGCGAGCATCGCGAGCTTCTCGCGGCTGTCGTTACCGTGCGGATCATGGCACGTCGTGCACGTCATCGCGGCAGAGCAGCCGCCGAGGAGAAAGTCGCGCGCCTCGCCCGACGTGATGTGGCTTCCGCCCGCGCTCCCACCGCCGGCGTCGCGGCGACCGCCCTCCCATGTGTACGGGTAGCGCGAGAAGAGCACCTGATGGCAGCGCGCGCAGACGCGGTTGATCCGCTCGGCCCGCTCGGGTGACGCCGCGTCGGTGGGCGTGGCGACATCGATTTTGGCGCGCGGGCGCTCGGGCAAGCGCGCCGCGAGGAACGGCGCCCGCGGCTCGAACGTCGGCCGCACCTGCGGGTTCTGCGCGTGGGCGGCGCTCCCCCCGTGGC
>JANXMC010000100.1 GCA_025354825.1 Myxococcales bacterium | reverse complement strand
CATCGGCGCCGACGGCTTTCTTGTAAAGCCCGTAAACTTGGAAGATGTTCTCGCCCTCGTCCGACGTGCTCTGCGCGCCCGTCGCGGCTCACTCCCGCCGGGGTGATCGCCCGAACGAGCGGGCGCGGTACGATGAACCTTATTTGCGTTTCGGTTCGAGACTAGAGTGAGCCCACAATGAATCTGACATCGGCGACGACCGCGATCGCGAACCTCCGTGACGTCGGTTAATACGGTCGAGTCGCCCGTGGGGGGCGGGGCGCCTTCGCGGTTTACCCTCGAAATCGCCCGCGGTGAGAGCGGTCTCGCGATGTTCCACGTTCGTGGACGTCTCGACTTCGCCGACGCGCACGCAATTTGGGCGAGCGCAACGAAGCTCGCGGCGTCTCACCAAGAGCCCACCGAGCTCGACTTCGACATGTCGCAGGCCGAGTCGGTCGACGGCGGCGCCATGGCGCTCCTCGTTCACCTTCGCAATCGCCTTGAGGCGCGCGGCGTTCGTTCGGAGTTTGTCGGCGCACGCCCCGCGGTACAAGAGATTATCCATCTCTACTCCGGAGACATTCACGTAGCGCCTCGCAAGAAGCGGAAGCCCGAGAACATTCTCGCTCAAATAGGGCGCAATACGCTTCACTTTTTGAGTGAGGGGCAGCTCGTTCTCGCGTTCTTCGGGCAGCTCGTCGTGGCCGCGATAGGTACGATCCGACACCCGCGAACAGGCAATTGGCGGGATGTGCCCCCCACGATGGAGCACACCGGTGCCGACGCCGTCCCCATCGTGATTCTCATCAATTTCCTCATCGGGTTCGTCATGGCGTTTCAGGGCGCCGTGCAGCTGAAACAGTTCGGCGCGAACATTTTCGTGGCCGATCTCGTAGGCCTCTCCGTCACGCGCGAGCTGGCCCCTCTCATGACGGCGATCATCGTCTGTGGCCGCTCGGGAGCCGCGTTCGCAGCCGAGCTCGGCTCGATGGTCGTCGCCGAAGAGGTCGACGCCCTCCGCACGATGGGCTTCGGTCCCATGCGGCGCCTCGTCTTGCCGCGCGCCGTCGCGCTGATGCTCGTCGTGCCTATTCTAACGCTCATTGCCGACTTCGTCGGCGTCCTGGGCGGCCTCGCGGTTGGGCTCGTGAGCCTCGATCTCACAGTGCTCGGCTACATCACCGAGACCAAAAAAGCGCTCTCGTCGTGGGACGTCTATTCGGGTGTCGTGAAGAGCGTCGTCTTCGCGCTCGTCATCGCGCTCATCGCCTGCCAACAGGGTCTCGCAACGACGGGGGGCGCCGAAGGGGTAGGCCGGCGAACGACGTCGTCCGTCGTCACGACGCTCTTCACGCTGATTCTCATCGACGCCGGCTTCACCATGTTCTTCTACGCGTTCCACCTATGAGCCTCTCTCCGTTTCGCGAAGAAGCCCTCAACGGCGAAGCCCTCCTCGGCGTGGGGAAGAAGGGCGATCCGCTCATCACCGTCAAAGATCTGACGATGGGGTGGGACGACGTCATCCTCCAACAGGATGCGAACTTCGATGTGAAACGCGGGGACATCTTCGCGATTCTCGGCGGCAGCGGCTGCGGCAAGTCGACGATGCTCCGGTACCTCACGGGCCTCGAGACGCCCATGTCGGGCCACGTGACGATCGAAGGGCTCGGCGAGCCGAACCTCGATGTCGGGCGCCCGCCGTTCGGTGTGATGTTTCAGTCCGGCGCCCTCTTCGGCTCGATGACCGTGGGCGAGAACGTCGGCGTGCAGCTCGAAGAGTGGACCGAGCTCCCCCACGAGGCGATCGGCGCCATCGTTTCGGCCAAATTACGCCTCGTCGGCCTCGCGGGCGTCGAAGACAAGATGCCGTCGGAGATCTCCGGCGGCATGAAGAAGCGGGCCGCAATCGCGCGCGCCATGGCGCTCGAGCCGAGCCTCATTTTTTTGGACGAGCCGTCCGCAGGGTTGGACCCTGTCAGCGCCGTCGAGCTCGACGAGCTCATTCTCACACTCAACGCGAAGCTCGGTCTCACAGTGGTGATCGTCACCCACGAGCTCCCAAGCATCTTCAAAGTCGTCTCCCGGTGCATCATGCTCGACAAAGAATCCAAGAGTATCATCGCCCGCGGCGACCCCCGCGAGCTGCGCGACACGAGCGACGATCCGCGCGTGCACAAGTTCTTCAATCGCATCAGTAACGCGCAGGAGAAGTGACGTGGCAGCTCCGACCAATCACTGGAAGCTCGGTCTCTTCATCGTCGTCGGCCTCGTCGCAGGCCTGTCGACCCTCGTCTGGCTCGGCGCGCGGAGCCTTCAAAAGAAGACCGTTAGCTACCTAACGTACTTCGATGAGTCGGTTCAGGGGCTCGACGTCGGCTCGCCCGTGAAATACCGAGGCGTCACAGTTGGCAACGTCGGCAACATCGACGTGGCCCCCGACCATCGCCACGTGAGCGTGACCTGCGAGCTCGGCGTCTCCGAGCTCAATACCCTGGGGCTCAACTCGAGCACCACGGCTGCCACGCAGCTGCGGATCCCGGCCGATCTGCGGATGCAGCTTGCATCTGCCGGCATCACAGGTGTGAAGTTCATCCTCATCGACTTCTTCCCCGTCGCCGACAACCCCGTTCCAGTGCTGCCGTTCCCCGTGCCGCCGAACTACATCCCCTCGGCCAGCTCGACGATGAAGAACGTCGAAGACGCCGTCGTGCGCGCGGTGAACCGCATTCCTGAAATCGCCGACGAAATGCTGAAAATCATGGGGCGCGCCGGCAAGATCCTGGACGACGTCGACAACCAGCACCTCTCCGAAAATATCGTGACGACGATGGGAAAGCTCAATCTCGTCCTCACCGACGCGCGCTCGACGATCAAAGACGCCGACGTGAAAGGGCTCTCTACGGAGGCCCAACAGGCGATCCGGAATCTCAACGTCGCCGTCACGCAAATGGGCAAGCTCGTCGACCGCATGCAGAGCGACAAGGGGGTGCTTGCCGGTGCCGAGCGGGCGTCCAACGCCCTTGGCGACCTCGCACGAAACGCCAACGGCGTAGGTCCCGAGCTCGAAGAGACGCTTCGCGAAGTCTCCCAAGCTGCACAAACGATTCAACGCCTCGGCGACGCGCTCGATCGCGACGGCGACATGCTCGTAAAAGGGCGAAGCAAGGTTTCCAAATGAGCCACGCATCCGTCGCGACCTCACACCTGCGCACGGCGACGTTTCTGTCGCTCGTCGCCGTTAGCTCTCTAACAGGCGCCTGTGCGTTCTTTGGAAAAGCCGATCCGATCGTGCCGCGTTACTTCAGCCCCGAAGCCGTGCCCACGGCGGGCGCGAACGCCATGACGACGGCGCCGGCGAACGGCACCGCCACGACGGGCGGCCTCGAGCTTCGCCTCGGTCGTGTGAACGCGGCGGCCTATCTGAAAGACCGCATCGTCTACCGCGATACCGCGTACGAGCTGTCCTATTACGATGAACGCCGGTGGACCGATAAACCCGAGCTTTACGTTCGCAGGGCGCTGAGCCGTGCGCTGTTCGATCAGCGCGGCCTGCGGCAGATCATTTCGGGCCCCGGCCCCACGCTCGACGTCGACGTCCTGGCCTTCGAAGAGGTGCGCGGCACGCCCCACGTAGCGCGCCTCTCACTTGCCTATACGCTCCACGACGAGCGCGTGATTCGTCTTTCCCAATCGATCACCATCGAGCGCCCTATCGGCGAATCCAAAGGGGGAAGCGACGACGGCATGGGCGCCCTCACATCGGCCCTCGCAACCGCAATCGCCACGGCCGTCGCCGACCTAGGCGACAAGGTGGCCATCGAGCTGAAGAGCGAAGCGGCCTCGGCGCCCGCGCCGGTCGTGTCGGGCGAAACGCGTTAGGCTGCAAGGGTAGAGCCGTCACCTCCGGCGTTGGAATCAGCCCCCGCTGGAGCTCAAACGTTCGGAGGCGTCTTCACACGCAGCGATGAACGCGGTCGAGCGGCTCCCGCCCGAGGCTAGCTCCATCATTCTGGCGCCAATGCTGGCGCCATGACTTTGTCGAGGGTGATGGGGAGGGATCTCACGCGTCGACCCGTTGCATGGTAGACGGCATTTGCGATGGCAGCGGCCACGCCCAAGATTCCGATCTCGCCAATCCCCTTCGCGCCCAGCGGGTTGACCACCTCGTCGGCCTCGTCGACGAAGATAACCTCCACGTCCCCCACGTCGGCCTGCACAGCCACATGGTATTCGGCGAGGCTGTGGTTCACGATGCGGCCGAGGGTGTGGTCTGTGAGCGTCTCTTCGTGCAGGGCCATGCTAATCCCCCACACGACCGAGCCTAGGATCTGACTCCGGGCTGTTTTTGGATTGATCACGCGGCCGGCGGCGATGGCGCTCACGACTCTCGTCACTTCGACCGTGCCGAAATCCTCGTCGACTTTCACCTCGACGAACACGGCGGAATGGGTGTTTCGCGCATACTTCTGCTGCTTGGGCACGTTGGGGATGGCCGTCGCCGTCTCTTCGAGCGTGAGGACGTTCGCCGCTCGCATGATCTCGACGAACGTCACGCGCACATTCGCGTCGTCACGTGTGCGAAGAGCCCCGTGCTCGAAGACGACGTCGCCCCGCTTGGCTTTCTCGAATGGCGAGTCGTCCATCTTGGCAGCGAGCTCGAGCAGTCTTTCACAGACCTTCTCGCAGACCATCTTCACAGCCGTTCCCACTGAGGCGACCGTCGCCGATCCGCCCTCGAACGGCGCCATCGGGAGGGATGAATCTCCCAGCTCGAACGTCACGCGATCCATGGGAATACCGACGATCTCGGACGCAATCTGCGACATCACAGTGTACGTCCCCGTGCCGATGTCGGCCGTGGCGCTTCCCACTGTGAGCCTGCCGTCGATCCCCAACGTGGCGCGCGCCATCGCGGGGAGCTGCATCGCGTCCCAAATGCCCGTGGCCATTCCCCAGCCCACGAAGCGGTTCCCCTCGCGCATCGAACGGGGCTCGGGGGACCGCTTCGACCAGCCGAACTTCGCCGCACCTTGATCGTAACAGGCGAGGAGCTCTTTGCTCGAAAACGGCTTCTCGTGGCTCTCGTCCCGGGCGGCGTAGTTCACACGGCGTAGCTCGAGGGGGTCGATCTTCGCGGCATACGCGAGCTCGTCCATCGCCGACTCGAGGGCGAAGAGGCCGAGCACGGCACCCGGCGCGCGCATGTCGAGCGGCGTGTACACGTCCAGCGGCACCACGTTGTACGAAAGCGCCGTGTTTGCGCACGGGTACAGGAGCTCCGACCAGTTGACGACGACCTCGACGTAGTCCTCGAAGCGTGAGGTCTCCGCCGTGGCGTCGTGGACGATCGCCTGGAGCTTTCCGTCGATCGAGGCGCCGAGCGCGACGCTCTGTCGCGTCTCGGGCCGATGGCCAAACGTGAACATCTGGCGCCGCGTGAGGGCCACGCGAACGGACCGCTTCAACACGACGGCCGCCATCACCGCGAAGTACAAATTGTACTGCGGCCGAAGGCCTGAGCCGAAGGCGCCTCCTACGAACGGAGAAAGAACGCGAACGTCGTCCTTCTCGAGATCGAAGATGTTGCAAACGTACTTTTGGCTGTTTAATACGCCCTGCGTTTTGTCATAGATGGTGAGCGCACCGTCCGGGCTATAGACGACCGTCGACGCGTGCATCTCGAGCGGGTTGTGATGCTCCGTGGGCGAAGAGTAGTCGCCCGCAATCCGCACGGCTGCCTTCGCGAGCGCCTTCTTCGCGTTGCCTCGCGGTTTGGGAGGCGGCTCGAAGCCGAGCTTCAAGCGGCTAGGTTTGCGCGCGTTCTCGCGTTCTGCGTCGAGGGAGGTCGCAACAGGCGAGGCGTCGTAGGCGACCCGAACGAGCGAAGCGGCATGGCGCGCGAGCTCGAAGCTCTCGGCGACAACCAGCGCGATGGGCTGATCGGCATACTGAATCGTGTGGTCGTACAGGAAGCGAAAGGGCGAGCCACCGGGCGAGTCGTCGTCTTTGTAGCTGCGATCGAACCAGGGAAGCTTCGGCCTGTTCTCATGGGTGATCACGTGCAGCACGCCGGGGAGCGCGAGGGCTGCTTGCGTATCGATCGCCCTGATTTTCCCCTTCGCAATCGCACTAAGAACCACGAACCCGTGGG
>JANXMC010000085.1 GCA_025354825.1 Myxococcales bacterium | reverse complement strand
CGTGCGCGAGTCAGTGCAGCATTCCCGGACGATATCGAGTTACGGGCAATATCGTTTACGACACGTCCACCGGACTCGACTGGACGCGGACTGCGCTCAACGGAACGTTCTCCTCGGCGCTCGCGCAGTGCTCACAAGCAGGCCAGGGTTTCGTGCTCCCGCACGAGGCTGAGATGCTCTCGCTTATAAATACCGCGAATGGCGGGATATCGAGCTCCTGTCGGCCCAAGATTGATCAGTCGGCTTTCCCGAATACGCCAGCCGGCAATTTCTGGGTCGACGACCATCCCCTCTCGACGGACGATCCCAATTACTGCGAGGCCTATAGCTTCTCGGATGCGACATTTCTCGATTTGTCGCAGATGGACGGCACGAAGGCCTACGCCTACTGCATGCGCACTCATCAGTAATAACGAAAACGGCTCCCACGCAATCGTGAGAGCCGTTTCAAGTTCGAACTACCGCTTGCAATGCACGCGGAGACGTTCTACCGCCGAACTTTCAGCGGCATACGCCAAAGAACGCCGACTTAGCGGTGACGGCCGAGCAGGCGCCCGTTCCGCATTCGCCGCCATCCGCCGTGCACGTGGGGCTTTCGCCGGCGGCGCAGGCGGTGCGGCAAGTCGTTTTGGTGGGGCCCGAGATATAGGTGAGCCCCTTGCAGCCTTGATAGTCCTCGTTGATCTTCGGCATGAAGATGCAGCAAACGCTGCCTGCGTCTCCGACGCAGTCTGCGTTCTCGGCACACTGAAAGTCGGCCACCGCGGCGTCGGGCTGATTGCACGCCGTGCCCGAGGGATTGCAGGTGCTCGGCTCTGACGATTTGCCGTTCACGGTCGGGTAGATGCAGCAGTGCTCGCTGACCGCACAGTTGAGCGGGTGCGCGAAGCCGCCGTCGGGAAGCGTGGCTTGGAAAGGGCACCGAACGCCGTCAGTGTTGGTGCTCGGCGCGAAGGGCATCGTCTTCGGACACGTATCCGCACCCGTCCCCGCATCGCTCGACCCGCCCGAATCCCCACCCGTGCTCGTGCCCGTGTCCTGGCGCGTGGTGGCGTCGGTCCCGCCGCCGCCGCCGGAGTCCGGCTTCGGCGCGTCGCCGCCGGTGTTGTCCGTGGCGGGGTCGCTAGAGCACGCGACCAGGCCGGCGACGCCGCTGCACGCGAACAAAGCACTCGTAATAATCCAGGCAGCAGTCTTCTTCGTCATCTGAAACGTACCTTTCGGTCTAATGCCGCCTCGTCGGACGGGCGCGAAGTAAATTCCGGGGAACCGTGGTCCGCGGGACGGCCGTCGTCAACCGGGATATCCCGATTGAAGCCACTCGTTTACAAATCGATTGTGAGCTAGCGCAGGCAATCAAACGCGCGCCAGCGCGCAATTGACACTTTCTCAATTCATCGAATTAGAAAAGCCCACTGCGGATTCGTACCGCGCAGACATACGCTTGCGCTCGAGCCGCGTGACGCTCAGCGAGGCGAGCGGCGAAAGCTCAACGCCGGGCCGAAGATCGGCGGGAGGCCCAAGCGCGTACGGCGCGCGCGCTCCCACGCATTAATCTTCGTCGACGCGATCACCGCGCACGTCGCGAGCGTCATCCCCGCGAAGATATCGATCAGGTAGTGCCACCGCAGGAACATCGTCGCGATGACGATCTGCGAGGCGAATGCGGCGACCAGCGGCCACGTGTACTTGAACGGCGCGCGGTGGCGGTTGATGAACGAGAAGAGAACGAAATACGTCGGCACGGCCGTGTGAAGGCTCGGGAAGATGTCTTTCTGCGCGCCGGCGCCCGTCACCGTCTGAACGACCAAATGCCAAAAAGGGCCGCCCGTGAGCTCGTGATCGAAGTGCAGCGTCTTGTACGGACCGAAGCCCGGAACAACCATGTACAGAATGTGCGCTGTGCAGAACACCGTATAAACGCCGAGGGAAAACCGCGCCGTGAGGTCGCGGTCTTTGGCCCAAAGCAGGAACGGCAGCACGTGCAACGCGAGCAGACCGAAGTATCCAAAGTAGAAAAACGCGAACCACTCCGTCGTCACCGGGGTGACGAACTGGTCCCACGCTACGGCCGGCTCGAAGCCGAATAGCTTCATGTCGAGCGACAGAATCTGCGCGTCGAACGCCCGCGAGCTGACGCCCGGCAGGATGTATTGAAGCTGGAAGTACGAGAGAAAGATCGTCCCGAAAATCGTAAACCGATAAACGAGGGAGCTTAGGCGCGTTCCCGGTTGGAGCAGCTCCCCGCGCGTCGCCAAAAGGCCGGTCACGAGGACGAGCATGTCGCCGCCGACCCGCATCATCTGCGGCGGGCGGTTCGGCCCCGATCCGAAGACCAGCGCGAAGAAGAAAATCGTGAAATAGGCGAGGAAAACCCAGTCTTGCACGGCCAGATTGCGGACGGTGCGCTGGACGACGGACAGCGCCTCGGGCACCACGCCGACCGTGGGGGTTGCGTCCGAGCCGCCGAACGCCGTGCCGTCGACCATCACGGCGGAGACGTGGGCGCGGGCCGGCGCTGTGGAGGCGAGCGAGCCCAGGGCGGGGGCGCGACGCGAGGCTGTGCCCTGTCCCGGTTGGCCCGACTTGGGCGGCAGGGAGGGGGATGAGTCGCGCGGCACGAATTGCTGGGTCATGAGGTGGGCGCCCGGGGCGTACGAGAGGCTGAGGAAAGGAGCAAAGTTCGTGCGCGGTCGCCGGGCAGACACCTGCACGCCGGTGCGCCACAGCCGACGGCAAGCTATGGCGCGAATCTGTCACGCGTCAATTGCACGAACGTCTGAAACAGCCGCGAAAACCCCTGCGCGGTGCGAACCCTCGGGGGCGGCGATTCGCGTAGAGCGCGATGCTACGGCCTTCTTGCTTAGGCGTGGCGCGCAGCGCGTTATTCGTCGTCGGTTACGGGTCGCAAGCGGAGCGTGCCGGTTCCTGCGCGCATTTTCGCAGAGCACGCGAGTCGGAACTTCGGCGGCGCATTGCCAAATACGTCGAGCACGTCGAGCTCTTCGTCATCGGGCTCTTCGAGCTCGCCCTCGCCTTCGAGAATTACGATGCGGCAGGTGCCGCAGTTTGCGCTGCGGCACGAGAACGGAATGGGCGCGCTGACGTCGTCGCACAGATCGGCGAGGGCGCCGCCTTCTGCGGCGTCGATGCGCATCGGATCGATTCCCGGCCCTTCAATCAGAACAAGCGGCATTGGCAATTACGAAGCGCCCCCTTATCGCGAATATCGCGCAAAGAGGCGCCGGTCTCACTTCTTGGTGGAGGTTCGACGTTCGAGCAGAAGAGCGTGCTCGCGACGGGGCGCCGCGGCAAATGCGCGCGCCGTCCCGAGGTGGAAGTGCGGCCGCGCTTGGGACGCGCGGGCGACCGGCATGAAGGTCGACGTCGTCGCGACCTCGAGGACAATCTCTTCGGCGCGAAGGGCGACGTCGCCAACGGCGGAGTCGGCGATCAACAGAACGAGCGGCGCGCCGTTTCGCGCGACGTGACCGAGAGCCGCGAAGAGCGCTGCGAGCTCGCCGGCCCATGCTGCCCGTGCATCGCTCGGCGCGAGAGGCGTGTAGCGCCGGCGCGCGCCCATCTCGCCGCGTTCGAAGGGGCGTGCGTCGAGGTCGAGCCAGCGCAGGCGCATCGCGTGGTGGGCGAGGTAGTCGTAGGTTGCAACGTAGGGCGGCGACGTCACGATGGCGTCGACGGATTTCGCGGCGAGCTTGCGGAGCTTCGTCGCGTCCTCGAGCTCGACCCGCGCATGGGGCACTGGGCGTGGAAGCCCGTGTTGGAAGGCGGAAATGCGCTCGGCGAGCTCCTC
>JANXMC010000039.1 GCA_025354825.1 Myxococcales bacterium | reverse complement strand
GCGACCCTGCAAACGCGCTGCGCGAAGCGCTTCTTGCCGTCCGCGCGCGGGCTCCTGCCAGCGACTGGTCCGCGTTCCGCGTCGTCACGCCATAAGGCGTCGAGCACCGGTTCGAGCCGTTCGCGAAATCGTTCGCCCTCGCTGTCAGATCCGAAGGCGTCGTAGGGAAATCCTATTCATTGCGGTGCGGCTCGTTGGGAGCGGCGTCGCCACTTATCGAACCTCTCCCCGTTCGCGGGGGCACTTGTCTGCAATGGAGTTGGCTTTGAGCTCGAAGTCGCCCGATGCGTCCTATTTGCGTGTTTGCATTTCAATTCTCGGAGTCGCCCTCGCAGGCCTTGCCGGCTGCAGCGCTCCCCCTGACGGCGCGCCGCCCCTTCGCGACTCTCGCGATACGGCCGTCGAGACCACCGCGTTCACGTCTTCGGCATCCACCGCGTCCACGGGCGTAGGCGCGTGCATCGTCACGGACGAGGGCGTCGTCACGTCGCCCGACACCTGCGCGGGCACGGGCTCGGGGCGCCTCGTCGTCACTCTCGATTCAGGGGTGACGTGCTCTTCGCTTTTCGGCGTCGCCATGGGCGCAACGGCTTCGAACGGCTTTCGAAAGAACTACCTCTTCGACTCGGCGCCGCTTTCTCTTCGTGAAACCTACTGCGTCCTCGACGACGTCGCCGTGCTCACAGCAGCCTCGCGCGATGCGCGCGCCGCGGCGCTGGTGACGAGCCTCTGCGGCGTCGCCCATGTTCTCGATATCGCCCGCGACTGCAGCGCTTCGCTTCCCCTCTCGTCCGTCGTTCCAAATGCCTATGCGCCGCCCGGCGCCGGCCTCGCGGATGCACCGCTTGCTTCGCCTTTGGGAACGGATGCCAACGGCGGCAACGCGGCCCCACGCGTCGGCGCGGCAACTGCGCTGACGACGCCCGTCAACGACCCTCCGGAGGACGACATGGGAAAAAACAGCTGCGACGTCTGCGTGACGGCGGGCGTTGGACGACTCTTCATATCGTTGCCGCCGTCGTTCACGAACACGCCCGCGAACGCCGCCGGGGGGTCGACGCTCACCGTGCGCAATGCGTCGTCGAACGGTCCCGACCTCTACATCGTGCCTCCGCCCCGCGCGCAAAGCTTCGTCGTGGCGGGGGTCGACGTCGCGCCGAATGCCAAGTTGACCATTTACGCGCCGGGCGTGACGCCCCCGCCGCGCGAGCCCGCCGAATGAAGCTCGGGCTTCTGCCGCGGGAGGCGCCGTGCTCGCACGCGGCGCTGCCCGTTGGCGTCGCCCCTCGAATGAGGGCACGGCACATCGGTGCCGCGCCCCTCGTGCATGCGCGTGCGCGTGCACCGCTCCACGCGCGCGCACGAACGCTCGGCCCGCCCCTCACGCGTTCGCACCTCTCACTGCCGCTTTCCGCACGCGCCGACGCGCCTCGTCCCGAAGCGGTTCGCGCAGCGGCTTCGGTCATAGGGCCCGCGCCAGAGCCCGTGATAGGTGAAGCGGCAATGCTGACGCGTTGCCTGCAAGGCGACCCCGCCGCCGTGCGCGCTCTGGTGGACGAGCTCACGCCCGTTCTCCAGGCCCGCGCCGCGCGAGCGATCTTTAATCGCTACGCCCACCGAGCGCAGCGCCGCGATCTCAAACAGGACGTCGAAGAGCTCACCCAAGAAGTTTTCGCGTCGCTATTCGCCAACGACGCGGCGACGCTCCGTTCGTGGGACGAAGCGCGCGGTCTCTCCCTCCGCAACTTCGTCGGTATGGTGGCCGATCGCGAAATCGCCAATATCCTCAAAAGCGGTCGACGGCGGCCGTGGAGCGAAGTGCGCACTGTCGAGGCCGACGACGAGCATCACGCAGGCACCACGGGCGGACCCGAGACGCCGCTCGCGGCCCGCGAGATCGTCGTGCAGGTCCTGAGCAAGCTGCGCGAAGGGCTCTCTGCGCAGGGGTACCGCCTCTTCGAGCTGCTCTTAATCGACGAGCGAAGCGTGGAAGAAGTCTGCACCGAAACGGGGCTTAGCCGAGACGCGGTCTACGCCTGGCGAAGCCGGCTGCCGAAGCTCGTTCGCCGTTACGCCGAAGAGATCCTGCCATGACGAACGCGAAGCC
Organism: Myxococcales bacterium; assembly: GCA_025354825.1. Classification (GTDB taxonomy): domain Bacteria; phylum Myxococcota_A; class Polyangia; order Polyangiales; family Polyangiaceae; genus JANXMC01. Next base: position 7,473 of record JANXMC010000039.1, on the reverse strand, counting down.
CCCGAAATCGGACGACGCGAGCACACCTCGCGAGGCAGGAGACGACGCCGTGGCGCACCCGCACGAGACGCACGAGAACGACCCCTTGCTTTCGGCCATCACGCGGTTGGCCCGCGACGAGCGCACCCGTGCGCGCGAGGCGTTCGCACCGCGCCTCGAGGCGCTGGCCGAAGGAATGTTGACCCAAGACGAAGCCGGTGCCCTCGCGACCGAGCTCTCCGCGATGCCCGACATGGCCGCGATCCACTCCGCCTTCGTGCCGATGGACGACGCCGCACGGGCGCGCACGACGGCGCTTATTTTACGCAATTTCAAGCCGTCCCAGCCCGTGCTCGTACCCGCGCCGATCCCCGCGTCCGCGCCTCCGGTGCTCGCGCGGCGACGCATCGGTCGTGCGGTGGCGCTCATCGCGCCGCTCGCCGTGGCGGCGGGGCTTCTTCTCACCTTTGCGTCGCTGCGATCGGCGGGGTCGATTCCCAACTACGAGCTCACTCTCTCGGGCGAGCAGCCGATGCGCGGCGAGACGGACTCGCCCGCGGAACCTATGGGAACCCATAGGTTCTCGCCCCACGAGCGGTTCCGAGTTCTCTTGCGACCCGAGCGCGCCTTCGAGGGGCCGGTCGCCGCCCGCGTCTTTCTCGTGCGGGGCGGAGACGTTCGTATTTGGCATACGCCCGTCGACGTTTCCAACGAAGGGGCAATTCGAATCGTGACGCCCCTCGAAACGCTCCCCGCCGACAGCGGTGGGGCGTGGGACATGGTCATCGTCGTGGGGCGCCCCGACGCGCTGCCCGACGCGCCGCCCGCGAGCGGCGCGCAGGGCACGCGCGCGATGCATGTGCTTCGCGCGCGGGTGGTCTTCGAGGGGTTGTAAGAAGCAAGGCGCCGTCGCGCGCGGTTACGGCGCCTTCGATGCGAGCAGCACGGGGAGGAGGACCGACTCAAAGAGCTCGGGGTCGTCCTTCTTCGCCGGGTCGCCGTCGTCTTCGTCGTCGCCGTAGGGCGAATAGCCCACGGGGAGCGCCGCGCCGATACACTCGATGACGTACTGGCCGCCTCCCACGCCGTCGCCGTCGGCGTCGGGGAAGATGACGGCGAAGTGCGTTTTCGCAGCGTCCGCGTCGTCGCAGTCGAGCCCCGTCGCCGTCGTGGCGTAGGGCTTGGGGAGCGGCGCGTTGGCGCAGAGCGCGCCGCTTTCGACGACAGTCTGACCGTCGCCGTCGCGATCGACGTAGCCGTAGGGGAGCGCAACGCGAAGCGTAGGGTCGGTCGGCGCGCAGTCGGTGCCGTTGAGCGAGTAGCCGGTGGGCGCCGCGCCCGCCGTGCACGCGACGGACGACGAGCCTGCGCCGTCGCCATCGCCGTCTGCGTCGACGTAGACCGTAACCTGTCGAAAGCGCGCGGCCGACGTGTCGTCGCAGTCCGGTCCCAGATCCGCCGAGGGAAGGTACGTCGCGGGGAGCGCATTTCCCGTGCAGATGACGCCGCTCGCGGCGACCGTATAGTGGTCGCCGTCGACGTCGCGGTACGCGTAGCCGAGCTCGTTGAACGCGAGCGGGTCGGTCGGCGCGCAGTCGCTGCCGGTCGTCGAGAAGCCGGCGGGCGTCGTGCCGAGGCAGAGCGACTGCACCGCACCGGCTCCAACGCCGTCGCCATCCGTGTCGACGTAAAGGAGCTGCAAGGCCGACGCGGACGCATCGTGGTCGTTGCAGTCGTTACCCGGCGGCGCGAGCGCGTAGCCCGGCGGAAGGGACACGCCCGTACACAGGTTGCCCGCTTCGGCGACGGTGACGCCGTCGGCATCGGCGTCGCGAGCGGTGTACGGCAGGCTCTGAAAGCGCGCGCTGTCGAGGGGGTCGCAGTCGCCGTCACGAGCGGCGTAGCCTGCGCTCGGAGCGCCCGCAGTGCACTGAACGACGCTCGGCCCGGCGCCGTAGCCGTCGCCGTCGGCGTCGATCCATGCCGTGACGTTGGTCCATGCCGCGGCGTTCGTGTCGTCGCAGTCGGGAGCGAGCGCGGCGTTCGTATACCCCTTGGGGAGATCCGCACCCGAGCAGACCGCGCCCGATTCGGTCACGGTCGCGCCGTCGCCATCTGCGTCGCGAAAGGTGTAATCGCGAAGAACGTAAAGCAGTGCGTTGGTGGGCGCGCAGTCGGTATTCAATTTCGAATATCCGGCGGGCACGTAATTGGCACTTCCGCAGACCTTCGTAACCGGGCCGGCGCCAATGCCGTCGCCGTCTTCGTCGGCGTACGCGTCGACCCTGACCCACGCGTGGGAATCGTAGGGCGCGCAGTCGAGCGCGTCGACGACGCCGTCGGCGTCGGTATCGCGGCTTGGAACCGCTTGACCGCTGTCGCCGGCGTCGGCGCGCGGATCGCCCGCGTCGGCGACAACGGGGACCACGTCGGACGGCGGCATCAGGCCCGTGGTGTCGACACCGCAGCCGGCCACGAAGGTCAGCGCGGGGAGAAAAAGAGGAAGGAACGAGAGCACACGCGCGGAGGGCGCGCGAAAGCGAAGCGGGCGCATGGGAGGAGTGTGCGCGGGCGCGTCAGGGGAGGCGGGCGAGGGTGCACTTCGGACTGTTGATGATGATGTTCGGCGCCGTGCCCGTGGGCACCCCGTACACGTCGATGCGGAAACGGCCGGGCCGGTTGACCGATTGGATCATCGCGCGCTCACAGACGAGGCCGCTGGGATCGGTGGAGGACGAGAATTGGAGATACCGCGGGCCGGTTTGCGTGCCCGTCGCAGTCTGGATGGCGCCGGTGACCTCCATGAGAGTCGGGTTCGTCGAACCAAAGCCGTAGCTGTCGACCGTCATGAACGAGGCGACCGGCGTCGCCGTCTGCGCGTCAGCCACGGACGAAGCTGCAAACGGCGAGGCAACCAACGCGAGCGCAAGCACGGCACGGCGAACCGAATACGTCATGATCGAGATCTCCTGAAGACAACGAAGGTGCATAGACCTAGCTCACCTCCGAAAACCTTCAAGCGCGCCGTCGCTCTCGCCGCCGCTCCCGCCCCGCCCTCCACTCAGGCCGTTACTGATCGCGCGGCGCGACCTTTCGCAAGTGCGATGCGTCGTTCGGCAGTGGCTCGGCCCACCCTTCGATCGTCTGTTTGAAGTTCGCGCTCGCCCCGAAGCCCGTGTTTTCCGCCGCCGTCGTGCACGCGTCGAAGTCGTCGGCCACGTCGCCCGCGGAGCGCGTTGCGGCCGCGCCCCATCGCCCGTCCATGCACGTGCGAATCGCCGCGACGCGCGCGGCGGAGAGCTTGCCGCCGAGCGGCCCCGCATCGCTCGACGTCGCGCCGCCGTCCGCGTCTGTCGGGAGGCCGCCGTCTGCGAGGGGGGCGGAGTCGCCGCCCGAGTCGCCGTTCGCGGCGTCCGTCCCCGTGGAGCCGTCGGCGCCGGTACCGGGCGCGACGTCGGCCCGCGCATCGACCGGTGTTGCCGAGCCGCCGTCGACCGGCGTTACGCTGTCGTCGGAGCAGCTGAGAAGCGCGGCGCAGGCCGCGAATGCCAAGCACGTGAAGCGAAGGGTCGAACGGGTACGGTTCATGGGAATACCTCTTAGACGATTAGGACTATCGGTTACGAACAATTAAGAGCGCCCGCCCGTTCGCGGCCGATGTGATGCCGATACCCAGCACAACGCCGCCCCCTGGCCGTATCACCCGCCACCCTTGCCGTCGTTCGCGCCGTGGGGATCTTGGTATTCGACCTGCACGTGTTGGTAGCGGTCGAGGGCCTGCTCTTCGCGCCCACGCTGATCGAGAATCGACACGATGGCGCGACGGCGGCGCACGAGAAGATCGGCCGAAGCTTTGTCGTCGCCCGCGAGCTGCCCCTTCGCGCTACGTTCGTCGTATTTCATTTGCGCAAGCTCCTTGTCGGTCCACGCGAGGTCGTCCATGAGGCGAGCGCTCGTGTGCTTTTCGTACTCGTACCGAAAGCGCGAAAACGGCGTATCCCGCGCAAGCTTCGCGGTGCGGTCGGACGAGTCGACGCCGTCACCGACTTTGTGCACCGGGCCGTGCTCGGGCAGCTTCTTCATTTTGTAATACTCGACGACGCTTCGCATCTCTTCGTAGAGCTCTTTGTCTTGAGCAACGAGGCGAATGGCGCTCGGCGAAGGGGCGGGCGCGGCCGACGCCGGCGCCTCGGGAGCGGCGGCCCCGGCGTAGATCGGAGCCGCGGCGCGCGCGGGCGCGGGCGTCGTGGCAATCGCTTCGGGCTCCGCGAGACCGGCGGGTTGCGGGGCCTCGGGGCCGCCACGCAGGAGGAGAATGCCGAGCATCGAAAGGGCAACGAGGCCAATGCCAACGAGACTTTTTCGGGTTTTCATTTTCTTCTCTCGCTAAGTGGTTTTGAGATCGAAGCAGACGCGCGCGCGTCGTGCGGCGTGGCGGGCGCCGCGCAAGCGCGCAGCACGCCGCGTTTCGCGGTCGCTGGCGCGTTCGGCACCCTCGGAATCGGGCACCCCTCGCGCGCCCAAACGTAGACGAGATCCCGAAGCTCTGGCGGCACCGCGTCCGAGGCCATCGGCATACCGCTCGCTTCGGCGGTCATGCCGGCGTGGGTCTCGAGCGCGCGCACCTCGAGCCTTCGCCACACCTCGAGCCCGCCGTGCTCTCCCACGTACGCGGCGAGCCCCTCGGGCGACGCGAAGAAGCGGTCCGACGCGCGGTGGTCCTTCGCCGCATGGCAGTGGACGCACTTCCCTTCGCGCAAGAAACCGTGAGAAACGCGCTCGATTTCGCCGTCCGTGAGCTTCCTGCCGCGCGTACGGGCGTCGACGGCGCGCGTATCGAGCTTCTCCACGCGCGCCTTCAAACGGGACGCTGTCGCATCACGGCGAGCGCCGAAAAGCTCGTAGAGGCCCGTCGCCGCTTCCATCGAAACGGGGATGACCGGCATCGTGCGCGGGCGCCCGTCGTACGCAGCCGTTCCGCTCGCATATCCCGATATCCATTCGGGCGTGAACAGCGCCAAATACTCAGGCGGTCGCCCCGACGCGCTCGCGATGGTTTCGTGGCACGCTTTGCAGCGCGACTCCCAAAGAGCGGCCGCCTCGCCCTTCCCGGCGTCGGTCGCAGACGTTCTTCCGGCCGCCGACGCGCTCGCGCCGCGCGACGTCGACGCCGGCGTCGTCGACAATCCGAGAAGCTCCGGAACGTCGTCGGCCGTAAGCCGTGGATAGGCCATCATGCGATCGGCCTCGGGGGCTGCGCCTCCACCATGGGATTGCATATCGACGGGCTGACGCAGAAACGCGAGCAGCCGCATGGTGTCGATACGTTCGTAGGGGCCGAACGAGAGTCCGATCTCGCCCGGCGCCGCCATGAACGACAGCGGCTTCTGCGCGAGCTCTTCGCGGCGCTCGGACGCGACGGGGAGTGCCCAAAAGCGGGCGCTCGTGCGCTTTTCGACGACCCCTTCGTGGAGCACGTCGTTGATCTCGCGGTGGCAGCCGAAGCAGTCGCTCTCTGTCCAGTGTCCGAGGCCGACTTGAAACGTCGACGGCGGCACGTCGCGCATCGGCGTATGGCACCCCATACACTCGGTGACGGTCTGGAGCGTGGCGAACGCCAGGGCAGAGAGCGGCAACATGGCAGTCTCCCGCGGGGGGCCGCGATCAGTTTCCGTAGTGAACGCTGAAGGGCGCGGGGGTGCACGCCGTCATGCGCGACTGCGGCTCGGTCATGCTGTCGAGCAGCGTCGCCTTTGCACCGGTGACGTCGAACGCATCTCGCAAAAACGAAGCTTCGCCATTCGCCGACGCCGTCGTGCCGCCCAAGAGAACGGGCAGTGATTTCTTAATTTGATGAACCGCGTGGAGCACATCGGCAAACGCGCCCGTGAGCACGCCGCTCCCGTCATCCGAAACGGCGCCGAGGGCGACGACTTTGTTGGCCACGGCCTGCGTGTAAAACACGGGGCTCGAGGCCGTGCAGAACGGCAACGTATCGTTCACCGCGATGCCCTGATTGGCATTCAAAAGCGCGAGGAGCTCGCCCTCTTGAGCCGTGCGGTAATACAGGGTCACGTTGCAGACCGTCGGGTAACCGCCTGTAGAGACCGTGGGTTGAAGCTCCGGGGCGAGCCCTTGGGTGAAGCGCGCGAGAGCCGGCGAAAGGCTGCACGGCGACTCGGAGGCGAACCACCACTCCTGCTTGTCGACGAGGGTCGTTCCGTCGAAAAACGCGTTGTACGCGGCGGCATCGCCCTTGTGCACGCTCGGCGTCACGAAGACCTCGAGGGAGCGCAGCGTAGGTGACCAGACGACGGGCGCCTGCACGTCATTGAAATACGACGTGTAAAACGCAATACCTTCTTCGAAGCTTGCATCCGATGCGAGCAAGGGCAAAAACGTCATGCCCGGCGCGGTCTTCGCGTGGGCGTAATCAAGTGTTGAAAATGCGTGTAGCGGGCCGCTGGCGTTGGCCATCGCCGGGGCGAAAAGCGTGGCGACCACCATCGAAGCCGCAGTCAAAAAGCGGAGTCTCATGGGAATACCTCGTGGCAAGTAGAGAACCCGGCAGATGCGCGAGCCCGGCGTCATTGGCAGAGGCGCCAGGCTCGCGAAACCCGTTATCGACTCAGGACGCGCTCAGAAACGCCCTCAGGAACCTTGGCCGCCCGGGCCGATGTTCGTCTGGCCGAGAGCCGCGCGGCAGGCGGGGCTCGTGCTCCACGTGATCTGGCTGCCGACGTTCCCGTTCAGGCACTTGATGCTGATGCCCGTCGCGGCCTTGATCTGCTTCGCCTTGGGGAAATAGTAGACCGGAAGGGTCTCTTGGATGTTCACCGAGATGCGCTGGAAGTTCGCCTTTACGACGAAGATCGCGCTGTCGTTGGCGACATCGCCCGGGTCGCCGAGCTGCGGGACGATCGTCTGCGCGAGCTGATTTTTCACGGTCGCGACGATACCGTTGACGAGGTCGCCGAACGCCGCACCGGGCGGAAGAACGTGGGGCGGAAGCTCGTTGCCGTTGTCGTCGAACCAGTGAACCTTCACGCCGCAGCCGGGCTGCCCGTCGCAAACCGAGACGTCGCGAATCATCGTCTCGAGCTGGATGTCGACGCAGGCGAAGTTGTGAAGCGCGGCCTTCGCCCAGAGCTGGGTGAATACCGACTTCCAGTTAACTTCGATTTCGGCGTATCGAGGAGTCTGCTCCTGCGAAATCGTCCAATCGAAGTTCACCTTGAGAACGTCGTCCCAGGCGCCGCCCTTGAGGTGCTGCGGAACGAGCGCCGCGTTCGCGGGGTGAACCGTCCCCTGGAACGAATAGTCACGATCGACGTCCGAGCTTGCCGCGCTGATGGAGTCGTAATCGATGAAAACGTCTGCGCGAATCGTCTTCGTCGGGTCGCGCGGATCGGCAATCGTGCAAACGGGGATCGTCTGCGGGCACATTTTCGGCGTGCCGTCCGGGTTCGAGATGGGGAGGCCGTCGTCGTCCGT
>JANXMC010000815.1 GCA_025354825.1 Myxococcales bacterium | reverse complement strand
ACTCGATGGCACGGCACGCCGATACCTATCCCAATCTTTGGTACGGCATTTGGTCGGGCCCCGATTCGTACATTGCGCCCGAAGCGAGCCGCGGCGGCGAAGCCGCGTACCATTTAGGGACGGCGCTGATCGATTTCCCCACGACCAACTCGAACCGCCACGCGCTTCCGCTGCTCGACGTGGTGAAGCTCGCGGGGCTCGAGTACACGACGGCGGGGCTCGTCGTGAAACCGCGAATGCCATTTGCCACGTTCGCTCTCGACACGCCGCTCGTCGCCGTGAAATACGAGGCGAACGCCGCCGAGGGGCGCACCACGTTCACGACCGCCGGTTCCGTAGTGGTCACGCTGCCGAGCGGGAAGACCACGGCGAACGTGACGGTAAACGGCGCGGCGGTGACGTCGACTGCGACGACTTCCACGAGTGGGGGAGGCGTGAAGTTCGATGTCCCCGCGGGGACGGCGACGTGGCGCGTGCAGTAGCCATCACCTCGAAAGCATTTCAAACAATCCGCTCCCAGGAATTTTACCCCACGACAGCACGCGGAGTACGGTCCCGTTCGACGAGCGAGCCTCGTCGCGCGGGGGATCCATGTTGCCCATTCGAAAGACCGTTCAATCGCAATTCGCTCGTCTCGCTGGCCTCTCGGCCGGGGCGCCTCCGTGGCTGCGCGTACCGCCGCTCCCCGTCACCGCGGCTGCGTCCTGCGGGATCGTCGGCGGAATCGCTCTCGGCGCCGTCGTGGGGCCGGTGGGCGTGGCACTCGGGATGTGGCTCGGCGTCAGCGTCGGGGCGATCGCGGGTAAAGTGATTACGAGCGAAGACGCAAAATCGAGCGCCCGCACGCGCGAGCTCGACGACATCATCGGCATTACGCACGGCACGCTTGGCGCCGGCGGCGATGCGCTGTCGAAAATGGTCACCGACGACGGCGACGACTTCGACAACTTCGCCGCGAGCCCCTACAGCGACCGGGAAACGTGGGCCGCCGAGTGGCTCACGCCGCCGCCGCCCGTCGCGGGCTGAGCGTGCTCATTCGCGGAAGACGAAGCTCTTTCCGCGCGACGGGAGCCGCTCGAGAAGTGTGAGGCTCCCCGACAGCTGCGCGACTTTTCGCTCGTCCATCGTAATGGGCAGTGCCCACAAATAGGTAATCGGATCGCCCGAGGCGTCGACGAGGCCGTCGAGGGCCGGCGCGGCTACGCCGTTGTCCGCGGGCGGTGACGACGTGAGGAGAATCGCCGACTGGTCCGGTGGGAACCACGTCGCGTGGGCGGTGGGCGCGAGGATCGTGTGGCGCTCGCCGACCCACGTGTATTCGGTCCACGGAAAGCGCGCGAGCCAGGCGAGAACGTTGGTCGCCCACGACGGCTCGCCCTCGCACGCGACGGCGATCTCGACACGGCGAAAGGGCGCGGCGTCCGGCAGCTCGCGCGCGATGTGCGGCATCGGGAGGGCGCTCATCCCCACCGTCGCGAATATCGAAATACCGGCCACCGCTTCAAGGTCGAACCGCGCGAGTCCGAGGGGTGGAAAGCGGTCGCCCGTCGTCTTGAAGTACGCCGCGTGCTTTCCCAGACGCGACTCCACGTGGGCGAGCCGACTCTCTTGCACCGTTCGCCACGCCCCATCGGCCGATGCCCCCGTCCAGTGGCGCCACGTCGCCCGCGCGTCGGCGAGCAGAAGGCCCGCCATGGCGCGCGCGTCGTCCGTCATTTCCCAGGCCCACCGCGTCGTGCCCAGTGCATCGCGCGAATAGCCAGGGCACGCCTCGTCGGCGCTGGGCACGAGAGCCGCGAGGAGCTCGCCGCGGTTCAGGAGAAGGACGCCGTCGCCTTCCACCGTCCACACGGCTTCGAGATCGCCGGCGTCGAAATGCGAAGTGCCGCCCGGCGACCGCGTGCTCATCGTGGCCATTTGCGGCGGCTTGCCGAGGGCCGTTGCGTTCTCGGGCGAGTCGCTCGACGGCGTGTGGTTCGCAACCCACAGCGCGCGCATTCCCCATTCGCGGCGCTCGGCGTGGTGCAAATAGAGATACGTCGTCTCGCCGTCGTCTTCGACGACCGCCACCAAGTTGCCATAGGGGTTGGTCGTCTCGAGCAGCAGGCCACGCGCCGCTTCGAGGCCGCCCATCGCACTATTTACGTCGCCCGTCATGGTTCGGGCTCCTACCACGTGACGCGGTGCGCGACGCCGCTAGACTGCGCCCACGATGCCCTCGCAAGTCCCCGAAGCGTTCCTCGCACGCGCCCGCGAGCTCCTCCCCGCCGACACGATCACGCTCGATCCGGCGGAGCTCACGGAATATGGCCGCGACTGGACGAAGGTGTATGCGCCCGCGCCTGGCGCCGTCGCCTTCCCGCGAACGACCGCCGAGGTCTCCACGCTCATGCGCCTCGCGACGGAGCTTCACGTCCCCGTCGTCCCTTCGGGCGGGCGTACCGGACTCGCTGGCGGCGCGGTGGCGGCACGCGGCGAGCTTGTTTTGTCGCTCGCGCGCATGCGCCGCATGGACGCGGTCGACACGCTGGGCGCCGCGGTGCGCGTGCAAGCGGGCGCGGTCACCCAGGCGGTGCATCAGCACTGCGAGCCGCATGGCCTCACGTGGCCCGTAGACTTCGCGTCGAAGGGGTCGAGCCACGTCGGCGGAAATATCGCGACCAACGCGGGCGGCGTAAAGGTGATTCGCTACGGCCTCACGCGCAATTGGGTATTGGGGCTCGAGGTCGTACTTGCCAATGGCGACATCCTCGACTTGAACGGATCCCTCGAAAAGAACAACACCGGCGTCGACCTTCGCCAGCTCTTCATAGGCAGCGAAGGCACGCTCGGCATCGTCACGGAGGCAACGCTAAAGCTCACGCGCATACCCGAAAAGCTCGACGTTTTTCTCTTTGCCGTGAAAAACCTCGCCGCCGTCATCGCGCTCTTCCGCGAGACACGGCAGGGCCCATTCACCGTGAGCGCCTACGAGTTCTTCACGGACGCGTGCCTCGCACGCCTTCTGCGCCACCGCAAAGCGCGCGCGCCGTTCGATGCGCCTTCGAGCCACTATGTGCTTCTCGAGGTCGAGTCGGCGGACATTCAGACGCTCGAAATGTGGACTGCGTCGCTCTTCGAGCGCGGTCTCGTCGACGACGGCGTGCTGGCGCAGCACAGCACCCAGGCCGCCGAGCTCTGGACGCTCCGCGAAGGGATCAGCGAGAGCCTCTCCGCGACGGGCCTGCCCCACAAAAACGACATCGCATTGCCGATTGCCAATCTCGAGGCGTTCACGAGCGAGCTCGGAGGCTTCTTCGCGTCGCGCTATCCCGACTGGGAGATATGCCTCTTTGGCCATATCGGCGACGGCAATCTCCACGTGAACGTCATGAAGCCCGACGCCCTCGACAAGGAAACATTCTTAAAACGCACCAAAGAGGCCGACCACGAGATCTTCGCCCTCGTGAAAAAACACGCCGGGAGTATTTCTGCCGAACACGGGATTGGTCTCCTGAAACGGGATTATCTCTCCTACTCGCGAACACCTAGTGAGCTATCGGTTCTTCGAACGCTGAAGCGCGCGCTCGACCCGGCGAACATCATGAATCCAGGGAAGATTCTCGAGATTTGAGGCGATCTCGGAGGGGCGCGTCGGCAGCTCGGCCGCTGCGTAAAGTTGCGCGATCGATGGCGAAAACCGCGCTCCCAGCTAGTCTGTTTCGTCGTGGGCGAAGCCGTTCATATAGCGCCGCTCCCGCGCGTCGGAGATCTCGTCGGCGGCAAATACCGACTGGTTCGCGAGCTCGGCGAAGGCGGGATGGGCGTCGTCTTCGAGGGGTATCACGAGCGCCTGAATCAGCGCGTCGCGGTCAAAGTGCTGCGCCCGTCCCTCATGTCCGAGGGCGAGTCCGTCGCGCGCTTCGAACGCGAGGCGCGGGCCGCAGGTCAGCTTCGCGGCGTCCACGCAGCGCGCATCATCGACGTCGACGCCACCGCCGAAGGGGTGCCGTTTCTCGTGATGGAGCTGCTCGAGGGGCGCGATCTCGGCAACGAGCTCACGCTCCGCACGCGCATCCCGCTCGCCGACGCCGTCGAATACGTTCTTCAGGCGTGCGCAGCGATGGCGGAAGCCCACGCGGTTGGCGTGGTTCATCGCGATCTCAAACCGTCGAATCTGTTTTTATGCCGCGAGGGCGATAGGCCTCTCGTGAAGGTTCTCGACTTCGGAATATCGAAGATTCTCACCGAGACCGATGCGCGCGTCACGTCGACGCAGGTCACGGTCGGCACGCCTCTCTACATGTCTCCCGAGCAGATTCGCTCGGCGCGGATCGTCGACGACCGCGCTGACATTTGGGCACTCGGCGTCATTCTTTACGAGCTTCTCGCGGGGACGACGCCGTTCACCGGAAGCCCTACGGCGGCCGTCGCGTCGATCGTGACGGACGAACCTGCGCCGCTGCGGGAGCACTGCCCCGACGTCCCGAAAGGGGTCGAGGCGATCGTCGCCAAAGCGCTTCAAAAACGGCCCGACGACCGCTTCGCCGACGTCGTGGCCTTCGCTGAAGCGCTCTACCCGTTTGCATCGCCCACCAGCGCGGGGCGCGCGGCCGTTGACGAAGTGAAGCGCAACCCCCCCGCGCCGCCGACCGTCGTGCCGTCGCTCGTGGGGCTGCGTGTCGCCGCCGACGCTGCGACCGAATCGCGCCGAGCGTCCACGGTGATTGTGCCCCGCAGCGTGCCGCCGGGAAGCCTTCGCACGGGGTCGAGTTGGGCGACGTCGTCGACGGCGACGGCCACCCGCTCGAGGCGGCGTTCGATCGCGGTGCTCTCGACGGTGGTCGGCCTCGCGGTCGGCGCGAGCCTCATCGCCGTGGTCGCCAGCGTTCCTGCGAGCGGCTTTCGCGGGCGCTTCGCAGCGGCGGCGCGCGGCCTCGTCGATGCGCCGCCCGCGCCGTCGTCGATCGTCGCCCCGCCCGTCGGCGCGAGCGCTCCTCTCGCTGCGCCGACGCCGACGGCTCCAAAGGCGCTCGCTTCGCCGCCACTGGAGCCGGTGGCAAGCGCGTCCGCCGCAATCGCCCGCGCGGCGGTGCCGCCCGCGAAAGAGAAGCGCGGATCTCACGGCGCCGCGCCCGCCGCCACGAAGGCCGCCCACGGCGACGCCGCCGCGAAGGCCCCGGTGTCGACCGCCGTACTTGGCAATCCGCTCCACCTCTAAGTGCCAATGCGACGACCTCCTCGAGCGCGACGAAGCGCGCTCCCCACGCACTTCGTTCTCGCCTCGGCTCTTCTCTGCTCGGCCCCCGCGAGGGCGCTCGCCGACGTGCCTGCGCAGCCCGCGCCCGCGACGCCGTCCACCGTCGCGACGAACCACGCCGCAGAGCTGAAAAAGCGAGGTGACGACGCGATGCAGTCCCTCGCCTACGCCGAGGCGCTGGCGGCGTACACCGAAGCGTACGCCCTCGCGCCCGACCCCGCGCTGCTCTACAACCGCGGAATGGCTCTGCGGGCGATAGGCAACTATCCCGACGCTCTTTCGGAGTTTGAAAAGTTCGCACGCACGGCGCGCCCCGAGCTCCGCGCGCGCGTCCCGAACCTCGACGGTCTCCTCGACGACGTGCGCGCGCGGGTCGCGTCGCTTCACGTCGTCTGCAACGTCGCCGGCGCGCGCGTTCTCGTGCGCGAAAAGGTCGCGGGGACGACGCCCCTCGAGCAGCCGCTGGTGCTCGCTTCAGGCCCGGCCATCGTCGAAGTCACGGCCGATGGATACGGAACGTTTCACCGCGAGATCGAGCTCGTGGGGCAGGCGACCTTCGACCTCGCCGTCACCCTCACGCCGCGCGATCGCACGGGCATTCTCGCAGTCACGACAACCCCCACGGCCGCAGCGGTCTTCGTCGACGGGCGAAGCGTCGGCGCGTCGCCCGCCGAGGCGCAGGTCGCGCCGGGGAGCCACACCGTGCGCGTTCGGCTCGACGACCACGACGACGCCGAAAGCGCCGTGGTCGTGACGGCGGGCGGGCGCAAGGAGGTCTTCGTCGAGCTCCACCCCCACGGCGGCGGCATCGCGACGCGAGCGTGGTTCTGGGTGGGCGTCGGCGTCGTGGTGGCCGGCGGCGTGGTCCTCACGGTCGCGCTTTTGAGCGAGAAAAAAGCCCCCACGGGCGACATCGCCCCCGGCCAAGTTTCGGCGCCGCTTCTCCGCTTTTAGGCGAGAGCCACCGTCATCCCTGCGCCTTGGGCCTGCTGCAGAAGCGCTCGCTGAACGGCAAAAACCCACTTGGCGCGACAGACGGCGTTGGCATCGGATTGGCAACTAGGCCGCCATGGTCGCTCGAGCCTGTCGTGCGCTGGTGGTGCTTCTCGCGGTGGTCGCGGGCGGATGCTCGCAGGTGCTGTCGCTGGATGCCCTCGAGAAGACGCCGTGTACCGACTGCGGCGTCGGGCGTTCCGCGACGCCGACGAGCGGCACGGGTAGCGCCGACGACGGCCGCGGCACGACGATCGCCGACGGCGCCAGCACCACGGCGCGCAACCCGTTGCCAGCGGTTGCGACGATGGCCCCCTCGTCGGCCCTCGTCGGCACGCCGGGACGCGCCGTTCGGCTCGGCGGCGCAGGCTTCGCCGCGGGCGCCGTAGTCCGCAGCGACGGGCGCGCCCTTCCGACGACCTTCGTGAGCACCACCGAGCTCACCGCGACGCTCTCCGCGGCCGACCTCGCCACCGCACGCATCCTGACGATCACCGTAGAGAACCCCGCACCGGGCGGCGGGACGTCGGGCGAGCCCAAGCCGTTCGTTGTCGCGAGCAGCTGCGAAGGGGCCGGCGTCGATGTGCCGCTCGGCACGCCGGGCACCGTCTCGACGCGAACCCTCGACTTCAATGGCGCGCTTCCCACGGTCCCGCTTCTCGCGGCCGGCGCTTGCCCGGCGAGCCTCGGCACCGAGGGCGACCGCTGGCGAACCCCTTTCCGAACGTTCGTGGTGCAGAACACGAACGCCGCGAGCGTGACCCTCTCCGCGTGGACGGTCTGCTCGAGCTCGCAGAGCTACGGCGACGACGCGATTCTCACGTTTTATCGGCGTGAAACGCCCCTGGTGACCGACAACGAGCGCCTCGCATGCGCCGTCGCCGTCTCCGAGGGGAGCGCCAGCGCGGGGCGATTCGCCAGCACCGAAGCGAATGGCGCCCCCTTCTGCCCTGGCCTTCACGCGAGCAACGGCGGCGCGCTTCGCCTCGCGTCCTGCGAAAAGGCGGTCGTCTACGTGCAGGCGAACGGCACCCCGGACTCCGCATACCCGCCGCCGCCCTACATCCGCTTTCGGCCTGATTGAATTCACGATTAACGATTCGCGCGGGGAATTAGGACGCTCGTCCAGCCGTCGATCTCGCGATGCGCCCGCGAACGCAAAACCACCGGATCGCGCGCGACTCGGGGAGCGGGTGGGCCGCGCTGCCAGGCTTTCGCGCCATCCGGATGATCGCCGCGATCACGGTGCGCGAGCGCCCCACTGCGACCCGCCCCGGCACCTTTGCATTCCCTGTTCCGTGGTTACCGTCATGGATGCCGTGAAACAGAACCAAACCGTGAAATCGCCGCCTCTCGCGGCCCTGGATCTCTACCTCCAGAAGCTCTCTCTCACGCCTCTGCTCTCGCGGAGCGAAGAGGTCGACGTCGCTCGCAAGGTCGAAGAGGCCAATCGCGAGATCTTCGAGGCGTGGGCTCGCTCGCCCGCTGCCCTCGCAGAGCTCTCGGCGCTTTCGACCGAGCTCGCCCGTGGGGCATTGCGCGAAGAAGAGCTTCTGCTGAACGGTGAGTCGACGGGCGAAGGGGCTACCCCCGCAAACCTCCCAACCGTCTTCGGGCTTGCCAAGAAGCTCGCAAAAGCGCCGGCTCCCAAGCCGAAAGACTGTGCGCAGCTCTGTGCCGGCCTCACGCAAGCGCATCTCGGCCCTCTCGCGTTTCAGCGCGTCGATACGGCCATGCGTAGCGTCGCCGAGAAGGGCGCTACGGCGGCCGAGCGTAAACGCGCGAAGGCGGGTCTCGCGGCCGTTGCGCGGGGGCACGCCCAGGCGGACAAAGCGCGTACGGCGCTGGTGAAGGCGAATTTGCGCCTGGTCGTGTCGTTCGCAAAGCGCCACATGACCCGCGGGCTGCCGCTGCTCGACCTCGTTCAAGAGGGGAATATCGGGCTGATGCGCGCCGCCGAGAAGTTCGATTACCGCCGCGGCTATCGGTTCAGCACCTATGCCGGTTGGTGGATCCGGCAGGCGATCGAGCGGTCGATCGTCGATCAGTCGAAAACGATTCGCGTGCCGGTTCACCTCGCCGAGGCGCGAAATAAGATGCTCCGCACGCGGCGCGAGCTGACGCACAAGCTCCAGCGCGATCCAACGCCCGAAGAGCTCGCGCTTCATAGCGGGCTGCCGATCGCAAAGATTCAAACGATCCTCGCCCTCGCGCCCGAGCCGGCAAGCCTCGACGCCCCGGCCGGGGAAGACGGCGAAGCGCGCGTGGGCGACTTCGTGGCGAACGACGGCGACGCGCCGGACGAGGAGGTCGCGACGCGGCGCATGGGCGAGCAAGCGCGGGATCTGCTCACGTCGCTGAGCCCGCGCGAGCGCGACATCATTCGCCTGCGGTTTGGCCTCGAAGGGGAAGAGAGCCATACGCTCGAAGAGGTCGGCAAAGCGTTCTCGCTCACGCGCGAACGCATTCGCCAAATCGAGAGCCGCGCCCTCGCCAAGCTTCGGCAGCGATCCGAGCGCGAGGGGCTCGAGAGCTACCTAAAGGCTGGCTGAGGGCTCGCTTGCGAAGTGGCGATTAGAACCAGACGCCGACGGTGAGCCGCAAGCTCACCGTCGTGCGGTCGTTGTTCACCGGGTAGCTGTTCTCGTTCGTGCGACCGAGATCGCGGTAAACGTACGGTCCGGCGCCAAGAAAGAAGTGCGGCGCAGGGTGAATGACGAGCGGAGCGTAGCCCGATGCGTACGCCCCCGAGCTCGCGTATCGCCACTTTATCCCGCCAAGGTCCGACGTATCGAGGCCCGACACGCTCGCGGCATCGCTCGACTCGACGACCGTCGCCGAGTGCGAATAGCCCAGATGCGCTTGAAGCCAGATGCTCGCATAGCGACCTAGCTCGATGTTGTAACCGACCGACGCAAACCCACCGAAGCTCGTTGCCGTGTGGCGGTCGATGGAGCCGTGGGTGCTGTAGCCCTGTGACTTCGACCAGTCGCCTGTCAGGCCGCCGCCGAGCGAAACGTTCGGCACCACGAAGACTGCGAGCTCGGGACCGACGTCGACGCTCGTCGCATAGACATTAGGATCGTCGTAAACGCCCGCAGAAAAACCAAGCCCGAAGTTGCTGGCCACAACGACCTGACCTGCGCCGCCAAAGCGGAGCTTACGGGCCTTGGTGACCGGCGAGGTCGGCGCGACGGAGGCGGTCGCAGCGCCCGGGGGGACGAGCGGCGCTTCTTGCGCAAGCGCATCGCGCGCGCTGAGGCCCACGACAACAAGGGAGAGCGCGGCGCGCGCCGCGACGGAACGACGAGCGCTCATAGGTAACCTCCAACGGTGAATGACGCGCCGACGTACGTCCCATCGCCCGTTGGGCGCAGATAGCCGGTCTGCGAATGGGCGAGGGTCCGCGTGAATGACGGGCCGAAACCGACGAAGGCATGGGGCGCGACGTTGACGATGAGCGGCACGTACGCGCCGACGTTGCCGCCTTCGTCCGTGAGCTCGCGCAGCGTCGCGTCGTAGGTGCCCAAGGTCTCCGTGCGCGTTTTCGAAGCCGAATACGAAAAACTGAGCTTTGCCCAGATGGAGACCGCGCGGCTCAATCGCAGGTTGAAGCCGATGCGCGCGCCGGCGCCCCACGTCGTCGTCGACGTGGTCTCGAGGTCGCCGCCGTTTCGATACCCCTTCCCGCCCGAACGAGCGCCCGAGAGGTACCCGCCGATGGAGAACCCTTCCGCGGCGAACCAGTCGAAGGATGGGGAAATGCCGTAGCTGAAGGCCGATGCGTCGGTCACCGCGTAGGCGGTCGTGCTCGCGTAGAAATCCAGATTCGAGGAGAGGACCAGCTGCCCTCGGGTGCCAAAGAGGATCGGCGTTTCGACCTCATCGTCCTGTTCGGCGAGCGCGGCGTCGCGAGGTTCTGCGGCGGCGGGCGTGGGCGTGGCGCTCGGAGGCGTTACCGGCGCTGTCGGGGGGCTCGGCGCGTCGTCCGACGCGGGGAGCGCGACGGGCACGGGCTCGCCCTGGGTACGCGCGGCGGCGGCGGGGGTCGCGAAGAGAAGAAGTGGGAGAGCGAGGGTTGTTGGGAGAAGGAGGAAGGGCCGCAGCATGGCTCATGAAGGCGGTGGTGAACTTCGGATTCCGCCTCCGAGGTACCAGCGGGACATGCGTTGCTGCATTATGTATGGGACTTTCGTGGGCCTAGAGTCTTTCACCTCATCCAAGGACTTGCTGGTAGAACTGCACAGGCTTCACTTGAGGTATGCTAAGGTTTGCTGACAGGATGTTCCCCTTGATGTTGCCTTGCTACAGCTATTATTGAAGACCCTGATTGTCTGCCTGGTTCTTTG
>JANXMC010000812.1 GCA_025354825.1 Myxococcales bacterium | reverse complement strand
GTGAGTGTGAGGTCGATGTCGGTGAGATCTTCCTCCGACGGGTTGTGGACGATGCCCCACGCCATGAGCATCGTGCGCGTCGGCTCGGCGACGACGCGGTACGAGACGCGCCACACGGGCGCGGGGATTACGTACGAGATGCGCAAGTCCTCCGCGACGCCCGACAGATCCACACGCACGACGCGCCTGTCCTCGGCGGTCGCCGCACGGCTGCGATCGAGGAAGAACGCGAGGTCGGCGCGCGAGCTCGCTTCGACGAGCTCGAGATCTTTCACGGTGGCGAGATCGATCGTCGCCAGTGTCCCTTCGCGCGTGCGCAGGATCAGCGTGCGTTGCGCGGGCTCATGCCCGCCGTCGGTATTTTGATATCCGACGATCTCGCCTTCCTTCTTCGTATGCCCATCCGACGCGATCACACGCCGCCCTCGCAGCGCGCGCACGAGCCCTTCGAGGGCACCGCCAGGCTCGAAATGCAGGCGTCGCGAGACGAGGGCGGCTTCCGGATCTTCCGGCGCATCGAACGAGAGCGCTCCCACGCGCGCGTCGCCCTTCGCCACCCAGACGGCGAGGGACTTCAAAATATCGTTCATCTCGTCGCGCTTGAACGCGAGCTCGAACGGCCCCTCGGCCGGGCCGCTCCGTTCGACGTACGCGACGCCGTGCTTGAACATCACGAGGCGCGTGACTTTGGGACTGTCGCTCATGAGAAGAGGCCTCCGGGGGGCGAGGGGCCTGGCCGCTCGCACATCTCGCGTGGGCGCGAGCCCGAAAGCCTATCCCAACTGTCTTCGCTAGATCTCCACGGCGAACATTCGAACGGTGCGCGCGGGCATGGCGACTTCGAAGGCGCCGCCGGTGCGCGTGATGCGTGCGCCGGTGAGCGCGTCGTCGAGGGCCGTGACCGTTGGAAGGCCCACGCGCGCGGTAACGGCGTGCGGCGCGGGGTTCATCACGAAGGCGACCTTGGGCGTGCCCGACGCGTCGTCGTGTACGGTTATGAAGGTCTCGTCGGGGTTGACCGGATGCGTCGGGAGCTTCAGCTCTTCGATGCGTCGCGCCACGAGACGATCGGCCTGGGTGACGTCGGCAAGGGGCTCGACCTCGAGGCCGCGCGCATCGTGGAGCTCGCCGAGGAGGCGCATCGAGCCGTCGCGGTCGGGCACGCTCGGGCCGACCGTGACCTTCACGCCGGCACGTTGAACGGCACGAAGGCGCGAGAACAGATCCTGTTTCACGCCGCCGACGGTGACGCAGATAACCCACTTCGCATTCGTCGTGCTCACCTCGAGAACCTCGCCGCCCGCGTAGGCGAACGGCACGCCGCGTGCGATGAGCGCGCGCTCGAAGGATCGCAAGTACGACTCGCCTGCGAGCGTGACGACCTCGCCGAGGCCGAGGTCGTCCTCGAGGCAGCTCTCGCGGTACCCAGCGCCGAGCACGTTGAAGAGCGCCGGCGTGGCGGGACCGAAGGCGTGGGTCGCGCGCGCGAGCCTTCGCAGTGCGCGCGGGATGACGAGGCGAACGGGCGTGTTGCGGCGGAGCGTGTGAAAGCGCGTCCGCTCGAGGGCTCCGTTGAGCGCCTCGAATTTATCGGCGAAGGGGCGGCGCACGCCGTGCGGATCGATGGGCGCACCAACCCAGCGATCGCGCTCGACGGCCATGTACAGGTTGTAGCCACGGAGGCCGTACGCGAGCGCCGCCATGAGCGTGTAGAGCGAGTCGAGCTCGTCGATGGGCTCGAAGAACGGCGGGAAGCCCGCGCCCACTTCGGCGCCGTAAGCGGGCACGCGGGTGCCTTCGGCGCGCGACGCGAGCTCGCTCGTGCGGCGCATGATCGTCTGGTGCTCGGTGGGGGTCGCACGGTGGTAATAATCGAGGCCGACGAGGTCGATCGTGTCGGCCATGCGACCGGCATTCAGCGCCGTCGCCGACTCACCGAGCGGAAAGTTGTGCGTCGTGGGAATTCCATCGAAGCCCGCTGCGACGAAGGTCGCCGCGATCTTCTCCATCGCCCGCGCGAGGAGGTGCTCGTGGAACTCCATCCAGTCCATGTGGCGCGGCAGATCGTCGGCCACGTGCGCGTCGAACCGGTGCGGCGGCTGAAGGGTCGCGAAGTTCGCCTGGGGCTGCTGATAGGCCGCCCGCATCTCTTTCACGTTGCGGTATTTGTCTTTTAGAAAGCTGCGATAAAGCGCAATCGAATCGGGGTGGTAATCCTGATCGTACGGGCCGTCGCGGAAGTAGAGCGCCCCCTCGTTGTCGATCTGAATGAGGACGATTGGCCCTTCGGGCCAGCGGAGCGGCGCGAACAGTTTGGCGCACGCGATAAGCCACTTCGACGACTCTTCGTGAAAAGCTTCGCTCGCATAGCTCGGCACCGGAAAGGCCACCGGGATGATCGGCAACATGACGGGGTTGTCGCGCGGCGTGCGGGCCTGGCAGGCGCGCATCCACACAACGCGCTCGGGCAAGCCAAAGTACGAGAGCTCGGCGTTGATGTGTGGCCCAGGCCGCAGCACTGCCTTGAGGCCGCGCTCGTCGGCCATTTTGAGAAACCGCACGACGTCGAGGCGGCCGAAGCGCTCGCCAAAATCGAACTTGCCGTCCGGCGTTTCGTGCACGCCCCACGGGACGTAGACGTCGACCAAATGGAAGCCGAGCTTCTTCATCGCATCGAGACCCGCGCCCCATTCGTCGGGCGAGTGGCGCCAGTAGTGCATCGCGCCGGCGTAAAGCGGCAGCACCTCTTCGTCGGCCGCGACGGCTTGCTCGGCTCTCTTCGACGACGACGACGACGAGGGAGCAGACGGCGGCGGCGCGTCGCCGGGCTTGGTACGCGGCGCGAGGACGATGCCGTGCGGATGCAGGCGAACGCGGCGATTGTCCGGAGACGAGGGGGGCGGCGGGCGACGCGAACGCGGGGGCGGCATCGCGTTTGGAGGTACCACGCCGAGGCGCGCGGAAGCTACTTGGTGGCCTGCGCGCGCTCGAGGATCTGCGCGAGGTGCACCATGTCGGGCTCGTCGCCAAGGCGTTGCAGCGCAGCCACGGCTTTGTGCACCGTGGGGAGCACGTACGGCAAGAACGACGGATTCCCCTTCACCTTGTCGATGAAGACGAAGCGGCCGGCGTCCTTCAGCTTGCGCTGCACGGTGACGAGATCGAACTCGCGCCCCAACTCGCTACGGGACGTCGGGCTCAGGCCGGCTTCGGCCGCATAGTCGTCGAGGCGCGCGGCGACGAAGGCCGGCGTGAACTCTTGGTAGCTGTCGTTCAAGAGGGCGACGAGGTCGTAGACGCGCGGCCCCATGAGGGCGTCTTGGAAGTCGATCCAGGCGAAGCGCGGCTCGGGCGTCACCGCACGAACCATGATGTTGCGTGATTGGTAATCGCGATGCGTGAAGCCGCGGGGGAACGCCGCGATGCGCGCCGCGAGCCTGCGCGAGATGGCGTCGAACGCCTCGGCGTCGCCCGGCGCGAACGTCTTTCCGCGCGCGTCGATGCCCCATTCGCGAAAGTGCTCGAGCTCCCAGCGCAGAAGGTCTTCGTCGAAGGCTCGCGTCGTGACGATGCTCTCGGCCGGGAGCGCGCCGAGGTGGGCTTGGGCGCGGGCGAGGTCGCGAACGGCTTGCGTGTAGAGTGCAGTCTTGTGCTCGGGGGCGCGCGTGAGAACTTGCGCGAGCGTGTCGTCGCCGAGGTCCTCGAGGAGGAGCCAACCGTTGTCGGGATCCTCGGCGTGCAGCGTGGGCACGTCGACGCCGCGCTCGCTCAAGAGATCGTGAACCTCGAGGAACGGCCAGCGTCGGCGCAGCCCGCTCTTGTCGATCTCCTCGGCGGCGTGGCCGTCGGGAACGAACATCGCGACGGCCGATCCGCTGTGCTTTCCAGCGAGGAGGAGGCGAAAATACTGCCGCGTGGAGGCGCCACCGGGCATCTTCGTGAGGGTGAAGGTCGCCCCGGGGAAGGCGCGTTCCACGAGCTGGCTTAAGTGGGCCTGGTCCATGTCCTGCGGCGAAGGCATCACCACATTTGCTATCACACGGAGACCCCATGGCGCGCGCCCTCAAGCCTCTCGGAAGCACGTGGCCCCTTCGCGAGGCTACGGCTCACTTCGACTACACGCTGACCGACCAGGGTGTGCATGCACTCTGCACCTGGCTCGATCTGCTCGTGACGTGGAACGCTCGGATGGATCTCACCGCCGCGCGCTCCCACGATGAGCTGGTCGATCTCATGATTGCCGACGCGGCCGTGATGGCGGCGCGCATTCCCAAGGGGTCGCGTGTGGTCGATGTCGGCTCCGGCGCGGGGGCTCCGGGGCTTCCGCTCGCGCTGATGCGGCCCGATTTGGCCGTGACGCTCATCGAGCCTTTGACGAAGCGCATCTCATTTTTACGCACGGCGTTGGGATCGGTGGCGCGCCCCGACGTACTGCTCGTGCGCGGCAAGGGCGAGGAGAGCGTGGGCGGCGCCGCGACGTGGGACGTGGCGATGGCGCGTGCGACGCTCCCGCCGCCGGCGTGGCTCGCGCTCGGTAGGCAGCTCGTGGTGAAGGGCGGCAGCGTGTGGGTGCTCTTGGCGAAGGAGGCGGCCCCCGCGTCGAGCGACGACCGCGTCGCCGACGACGTTTCGTACACGTGGCCGCGCGGAGGTGCCTCGCGCCGCGCCGTTCGATACACGACTGGATAATGGGATTACCGAACGCAATTCGGTATTCGCGATAGAGGCAATAGCTTGGGCACCGCCACGCCACCCTTGCAACGCCGCGTGCGAGGGGGCGAGGCTGCGCGGCTCTCTGCCCCACGTGAGACGTGCCTGCGCTTATGCAAATGCGAAATTCGGCGACGTGACCGCATATGCCTAATTGGCATTATGAATGCACGGCGCCGGCGAGATCCCTCACCCAAGGAGATTCTCGATGCTCGCTCTTTCTTCGAACGCGGCGGCGAACGCTCTCGTCGCCCTCACGGCTTGCCCCGACTGCATCACCGCCCGCGAGGCGCGCGCGAGCGTCTTCGGCGATCACTTCGCCGAACGGCTCGCGACGCTGCTCGTACCGCTCATTGCGATGACCCTTCTGGCGATGCTCTTCTCGTGGCTCGAACGCGGCACGGTGAAGCTGTGAGCCGCGCGCCCGACAGCACGCGCGTGCGCGTACGCGGTCCCGTCATCACCGCCGGCGTGCTTCTCGGCACGGGCCTGGGCGGCTTCGTCGACGGGATCGTCTTCCACCAAATACTTCAGTGGCACAGCATGCTGTCGAGCATCTTGCCGCCGACGGATCTCGTCGCAATCAAAGTGAACATGATCTGGGACGGCCTGTTCCACGCGTTCACGTGGCTCATGACCTCCGCGGGCGTGGCGCTCCTCTTTCGTGCCGGTCACAGGGCCGTGCGCGATGGGAGCGTCGCCTGGTCGACCCGTTCGTTCGCGGGCGCGCTGGCGCTCGGGTGGGGCGGCTTCAACGTGCTCGAGGGGCTCGTCGATCACGAGATTCTCGGCATCCACCACGTGCGCCCAGGCGAGACGCAGCTCGCCTGGGACATCGCCTTCATCGCCTATGGCACCGTGCTCTTGGTGCTCGGCACAATGGCGATCCGCGCGGGCCGGAAGGACGTCACGCCCTTTGGCCCCGCGCTCGATCTCGCGCCTACGACGTGAATCGCAAGCGCCGGGTCAATCACGGTGTGCCGGCCGTGTGAATGCGCTCGCTGCTGAAGTTCCCGGCTTCCATCTTCACGTCCATCGTCTTCTCGACGCCGGCGGCATCGAACGACACGGTGGACGTTTCCTTCTTCTGCGTGAGAACGACGGCGTCGCCCCTCTTCGCGTAGACGACCTCGACGGCCCCCTTCGCGTCGGCCTCGAGGTTGTACTCGGCGAACTTGAGCTCTTGCTCCTTCCCCGCGAGGAACTTCTGCACGGCCTTGGCGCGCGAGAACTCGACGGTGAGCTCGCGCGGCGCCGTGAACGTGCCGCTCACGGGGCCTGCGCTCGTCTTCCCCTTCACCGAGTACTCATTCGCTTTCACGCGGTTGAGCGTGACGTCGGACGTCTGCGCGCCGTCCATCATCTTGACGTAGGCGCCGCCGAGCGTGGTGCCGGCCTTGTCGACGCGGATCTTCGTGATTTCGTCGATACCTGAAAGCTTCGCCGTCGCCGGCAGAAGCATCGCGACGCGGGTGTCGAGCATCCGCGTGCCGGCCTTCTCGTCGGTGACGGCGAGCTCGGCGAAGCCGACCGGGGCGCCGTTCATTTTGATCATGTCGACCTGCACGTAGGCCGGGGCGACCTTGGGCGCGCGCACTGCGGCGGCAACCTGCAGCGCGATCTTCTTGAACGTCGCGCGGTAGCCAAGCTCGTTGTGCTGGCAAACGACCGAGCCGTTCTCGCCCGAGCGGGCCGCGAACTTCACGAGACCCTTGAGCAGCGGGGCGCTCGCGGCCTTCGGATCCGACTTCTCGCCCGCGGCGGGCGCCGCCTTCACGACGTCGTACGCCGCCTCCGCGAAGAGGACGCCCGCGTTGCCGGCCGTGGCGACGTCCGTCGGCTTCGCCGACGTGACGCTCACCGTCTTCGCGGCCTCGGCCATGCGGCGCGAGAGAATGCCCGCCGTGTCGACCGCGCCGGGAATGAGATCACACTCGATGGGGCTGCGCGTGCCGATCGAAATCTTCACGAGGAAGACTTCGCCGTCCTTCTTGATCTCGGGCTTCGCGGCCGCTTCGATCTCGCCCGAGAACAAATTGTCGGGCGTCGCGATCGTCTGCTTCGAGAGGCCCGTCGTCACTTCACGCGCGGCGAGGGCGGCGGCCTCGGGGAGGCCCGGCGTGCCCGAGCCCGGAGTCGCAGGCGCGGGCGCGGCGGTCGCCGTCGTGTCGGTCGCAGCCGGCGTCGCCGCCGCGGTCGCTGCGCCGTCGGCCGGCTTGGCGGGGGCGCCGCCGCAGGCTGCGAGGATCAAAAGCGCCGCGGGGGCGAGGCTGCGGTAACCGAGGTGAGCGTTGCGTCGCGTCATGGGAGAGCACCTTTTCCTGAGGTTGGAACCGAGCCTCGTACCACAGCTCTTGGCTTCGATCCGTGCGCAGCTCGCACGCTGCCAGCGCCCGGACCGACGGCCGCTTTCTTGGCCCCTGCGCGTCCAATGTGCGAGCGCTCCTGCCTGGATGAGCACGCGCCACGAACACGAACTGGTCGCCCTCCGAAAGCTCGCCGAAGAGCTCGCCCGCGGGCGTAACGAGCGAACGACGACGGGGCATCTGCTCGCCGCCATCGCGTCGACGCCAGGCGGGGCTGCCGATCTCCTTCGCGAGCGCCGCCTTGACGTCGATGTGCTGTTGAAAGCCTCGCGCGTCGCGACGGACGACGCCCCCGATGCGCTCGCCCGCGCGGTGCAACGGGCACGCGATTTCGCGTCACGCTCGACGATGCGCGAGCCGTCGTCGATCCATCTTTTGTTCGCGCTCTGCCAAGAACGGTCCACCGCGGCGCATCGCGCCATCGAGCAGTGCGGCGCCGACATCGGCAAGCTACGCACCGCCGCGATGCAGCTCGCCACGGGGGTGGTTGCGCAGCGTCGTCAGATGCCGTCCGCGACGCAGCTCGCACCGACGAGCGTGCGGATGCCGCTCGATCCGCGACCGCTCGCGCCCTCGTCCATCTCGCCGCCGCGGCCCGTCCAAACCTCGTTCCCCACGCAGCCGCACACGCCCGCGAAGCCGGCACCCACGACGCTGGCACCGCCCGCGACGGCGACGCCGAGCACGCCGTCGAGCCCGCCGCCAACGCGTGGCCCGAGCCTCCACGCGAAGCCGCGGCGTCCACGGCCGACGACGCTTGCGACGACGCCGCCGCAAACGCAAACGCGCGCGAACGTCGCGTCCCGATTCAGCCTCGATCCGAAGCTCTTTCCGGCGCTCACGCAGCTTGGGAAAAATCTCACGCTCGCCGCCGAGCGAGGCGAGCTCGACGTGGTCGTAGGGCGCGACGAAGAGATCGAGCGGACCCTCGACGTGCTCGCCAAGCGGCGCTCCAACAACCCGTGCCTCGTCGGCCTCGCAGGCGTTGGCAAGACGAGCGTCGTGCGGGGGCTCGCGCAGCGCATCGCGAGCGGCCAAGACGTGATGTCCCTCGACGACCGCATCGTCATCGAGATCGAGCCGAGCGCGCTGCTCGCCGGCACCGGTGTACGGGGTGCGTTGGCCGAGCGCATCGCGACCATCAAGGACGAGGTGATGCGAAGCGAAGGGCGCGTCGTCGTCTTCTTCGACGAGGTCCACACGCTCTTTGGCGCCGACGCAGGCGACGAAGCGTCGAGCGAGCTGAAGATGGCCCTCGCAAAGGGCGAGCTGCCCTGCATCGGCGCGTCGACCTTCGAAGAGTACAAGCGCTACATCGACAGCGATCCGGCTCTCGCGAGGCGCTTCACGCCCATCGAGGTCGTCGAGCTGTCACCCGAAGAGGCCGTCCTCGCCCTCGAGGGAATTTCCGGCGCTTTCGAGAAGCACCACCACGCGCGCTACACGAAGGAAGCCCTCGCCGCGAGCGTGCTCTGGAGCGCGCGGTACGTGCCCGACAAGGCGCTGCCGGACAAGGCCGTCGGCATTCTCGATCTCGCCGGCGCGCGCGCACGTCGTCGCGACATCCACGAGGTCACGCCCGAGCAGATCGCCGAGGTCGTCGCCGAGCTCGCGGGCGTGCCGAAGGAGCGCCTCCTCGAGACAGACGGCGAGCGGATGCTGCGGATGGAGGAGCTTCTCGCGTCGCGCATCGTCGGCCACAAGAGCGCCCTCGGGCGCATCGCCTCGGTGCTCCGGCGCAACGCCTCGGGCTTCCGTTCGAAGCGGCCGATTGGGTCGTTCTTGCTTCTCGGGCCGACGGGCGTGGGGAAAACCGAGA
The DNA here is from genome assembly GCA_025354825.1 of Myxococcales bacterium. Classification (GTDB taxonomy): domain Bacteria; phylum Myxococcota_A; class Polyangia; order Polyangiales; family Polyangiaceae; genus JANXMC01. Next base: position 10,686 of record JANXMC010000812.1, on the reverse strand, counting down.
CCGCGAAAGCGATCGCCGAGTGCCTCTTCTATTCGCCCCACGCGATGACACGCTTGGACCTCTCGGAGTACGCCGAGGCGCACGCAATTGCCCGCCTTGTGGGCGCGCCGCCCGGCTACGTGGGCCACGAGGCCGGCGGCCAACTGACCGAAGCGGTGCGCCGGCGCCCGTACCAGGTTGTTCTGCTCGACGAGATCGAGAAGGCCCACCGCGACGTCCTCGAAGCCTTTTTGCAGGTGTTCGACGAAGGTCGCCTTACCGACGGTCGCGGCCGCACAATAGACTTCACCAATACTGTCATCATCCTGACATCGAACCTCGGCGCCGACATCGCGGTCCCGAGCGCGGCGAAGGCGCGCATCGGCTTTGCCTCGAGCCGCCCGTCGACGGCGGCGAGCGACCGCGAGATCAGCGATCTCAAAAAGTACGAGGAGGCCGTTGTCGCGAGCGCGCGTTCGGGGCTTCCGCCGGAGCTCTACAACCGCTTCGACGAAGTGCTGGCGTTCGCGCCGCTCACGCGCGCCGACGTGACCGAAATCGCGAACCGCATGCTTCGCGAGCTTGGCGAAGAGCTAGAACGCACACGCGGCGTGCACCTCGACGTCGCGGCGTCGGCCATCGAGACGCTCATGGAAAGCGGCGGCTTCGAGCCGGCCCTTGGCGCAAGGCCGATGCGCCGCGCCATCGCACGCTTGATCGAAGCGCCCATCGCCGAGATGATTCTCCGCGGCGAGCTTGCCCGCGGCGACGTCGCCACGGTCGACGCCGAGAACGGCGTGATCGAGGTCGACGCAGTGACTCCAACCTCCGCCCCTTCGGCGGCGCGGTACGGCTGATGAGGCTGATGAGGCTGGTGAGGCCGATGAGACAGACGCGACTCACGCGAAAACGACGAGTGCTTCTGAGCGGGCTCCTCCTCGTCGGCGCGACGACGGCGCTTGGCTGCAAGTCGCCACCGGCCTGGCTCGCATCGACGGAAGACGCGGGCGCGCCCGCACCGACGGCAGCCCCCTCTGCATCGCCGGTCGCGACGACGACGGACGCTCCTCCCATCGCCGATGCGAGCGGGGGCGCAGCCGCGGCGACCGCAGCCGATGGAGGGAAAGCGACGCACCACGCGACGTCCCTCGACGGCGCACGAAAAGAGGCGCAGGGAGCGCTCAAAGAGCTCGTCGCGGCCGACGCGAGCGCGACGAAAGCGACAGGCTGCGAGGCCGCGCTGACGACGCTCGACGGCGCCCTCGGAATCGCGCAGCCGGTGGTCACGCCCGAATCGAAGGGGGCCTACGTCTATTTCGCCAACTGCGCGCGGCGCGAGCAGCGGTGGGCGCTCCTCGCGCACTTGGGCAAGGCACTGTTCGTCCTCGAGCCCACGGGCCCGCACGCGGCCTACGTCGCGCGCGCCCTCGTGGGCTTCGGCCAGTACGAAGCGGCGGCGAACCTGCTCGTGCCGTTCTTCAAGCCCGGCTCCCACGAGACGGAAGCGCTCGTCGCGGCGGCCATCGCGGGCGGTCGCGTCGAGGACGACGAAGGGTCGATGCGCCGCGCCGACGACGCGCTTGCGCAGCTGCGCTCGCGCACCGGCTTCGCTTCGGAAGACCTCGTCGCCGATGCGCGCCTCGTGCGCGGCGAAGCGCTCTTCCGGCGCGGTCGGCAGGACGAAGCGCTTCACGAGCTCGACGGCCTCCCCGCGCGCGACGAGCACGATCCTACGGCGAAGAGCATCGCCCTTCTGCGCGACGCCGCGACCCGCGCGAAGACGTCGAAGGTCGGCATCCTCGTCGACACGCCGAACGATCTCTTCCTCGGCTTCAGCGCCCTCATGGGCAAAGCGAATCAGCCGCTGCCTTCGCTGGCGTCGGTTCGCCTCTACAACTTCTCGGGCAAGGCGCTCGCGCTCCATCTCGAAGCGTCGATCGCGACGGTCACGCAGACCGCCGTGAAAGACACGGCGTTCCTCGGCAAAAAAGACACGATCAAGCTCACGCCGGCGTTCTCGCCGCTCTTCGATGCGGGCGCTGTCGTCGTGCCGCAAGACGCGACGCTCACCGTTCGTGTCCTCGAAGGGGCCGCGAAGAACGTCGTCTTCGAAGAGTCGCACCCTGTGCATCTCCAGCCGCGATCGAGCCTTCCGATGTTCATCGCGATGCACGGCACCGAGATTCGTCACAGCCGCGATCTCGCCGCCGCGTGGGTCGCGCCCAAGTCGAAAACGGTGGTGGCGCTCGTCGAGGCCGCACGCACACGGGCCAAGCTCACGGCCTTCGCAGGCGAGGCGGGCGCGAGCTCTCCGCAGGCCCAAGCCGTCTGGGAGGAGCTCGCCGCCGAGGGGTTCGCGTTCGATCGCGCGCCGAAGCTTGCCACGGAAGCGGCGCCCATCGAAGCCGTGCACTCCCCCACCGACGTCGCCGCCGCGAAGGGTGGAACGCCGCGCGAAGGGGCCGTCCTCTTCGCGAGCGCCCTCGCCGCCATCGGCCTCGCGCCGCTCCTCGTCGACGTCCCCGGCGACGCCTACGTAGGCTGGCTTCCGACGAAAGCCGATCGCGGTTCGCCCGCGGCGACGAGCGACTTCATCGCGTCACCCGCGGGCGAAGCGGTCTTCCTCGAAGTCGCCGCCATCGGGCAGCGCCCTTTCGGCACCGCCATGCTTCGCGCCAACGCGACCACCGTCGAGTACGCCGGCAAGGGCGCCTTCGCCGACGACCGCGCAGGCATCACGAACGTCGCGAAGGCCCAAAAATCGGGCATCGCGCCTCTCTTCACCGAGTAGTCGCGATCACGCGCCGATGGCGCGCCGGTACCGCTCGCGCCGCGCCGAGTCGCGAAGGATCTCGTAGGCTTCGTCGAGGACGCTGACGATCTTGCGCACGTCGCTTTCGAGGTCGGCGACGAGGGGCGTGAGCAGTCGCGCAGGCTCGAAGGCGCGGCGAAGCTCGAGGAACGCGCGCTTGATCTCGTACCCGGTCGCATCGGCAGGCACGCCGAGGATCGCGAAGTAGTCGGCCTCGTCGACGAGCTGGATGCGAGCCCCTACGCGCGCGCGGATCGCCTCTTCGTCCAGCGCATCGACGGCCGCCTCCGAGATGGCGATGTCGTCACCGGTTGCATCGCCCGGCGCCATGCGAAGGCTTCGAATCGACTCGACGACGCCGAGCTGTGCCAGGGCATAAAGCACCGTGACGATGTCGGTCCCGGGGTTCGCGCCGGCGATGTCGTCCACGCTCCGTCCGCGCGATTTCGCGACGAGCTCGAGCTCTTCGCCGCCGAGGCCGCACTCGCTCAAGAGCTCGGTGCGCGCGCCGTCGCCGATGCGCGAGCTGCCGCCGCCGAGCCGCGCGACGGCGTCGGCGCCAGCGACGCTTCGCCGTGCGACTTCGAGGAACACGGCCGCGCCCGTGGCGGCGTTGAAGACACCGGGCTCGACGCGCAAGCGGCCGGGCGCATCGAGCTCGTGATGGGCCGTGCCCGAGGGCATTTGGAGGACGTGCCCCAAGACCCATTCGGCGTGGGCGCGCAGGACATCGAGCAGGTGATCTTGCCGCAGATAGCCGTGCGCCACGAGGGCCGCGCCGGCATGGCGCCCTTGCGCTGGGACCTTGCCTGCGAGCCTTCGCAGTGTCTCGCGCGGCAGATCGCCGCGTGCGCCGAGAAACGCGAGGAGCGTCTCGTCTTCCGACGACGACGCCGCCGTGACGATGTCGCCATCACGCACGACGACGCGGCGCACGAGCGTGCCCATGGTGAAGCAGAGCGCGCCCGTCACGCGCCCCGCGATGGCGTCGCCGAGGGCACGCGGCGCATCGCCCTCCGCGAGGACGCTCGGCTGCATCGCGTAGGTTTCGCGCGTCTCGCGTGCGTCGCGCATCTCGCTCGACTCGCGCACCTCGACGACGCGCGGCGGATCGGGCGTGATGAGATCTTCGAGCGTTCGGCTCGCGCCGCCCAAGAGGCGCGCGATGTTCTCCGGCGAGCTCCCGGTCGCGGGCGGAGCGCTCGGCGCGGGCACAGGCGGCGGCGGAATCGGCGTAGGAAACGCGGCGCGAAACGCGTGGGAGCCCGTCGTCGTCGAGAACCCGAGACCGCCGTGGGTCTTCGCCGGCGGCGGCGTGAGCGCGGCTGCATCGGCTGCGGGAAACGGCGCGTAGCTCGGCGATCTGCGCCCCGGCGTGCGCCCCGCGCCCGTGGTCACCGGGCGGCCTCCCGTGCTCGTGCCGCCGCCTGTCGTAGGCCGCGGCATCGCCATGCTCTCGTTGAGCATCTCCTCCATGTCGTCGTCTTCGAGAGGCTCGTCGAGCGACGCTAGTATCTCCGCCGGGAGAACCGCTTCGATCTCTTCGTCGGGTGTCGGCGCGTTCGATTCGGGCGAGAGCTGCGCGCCCATGCGCTCTTCGGCGTCGAGGAGCAACGACTCGAGCTCCGCGCTCAACGGCGCCCCCAAGTGCCGGGCCGCGCGCGTCTGCGCGACGAGCAGCGCCGCCTCGTTCGGCACCGCAACTGGACGGAGCGACATCGCCGGAATCGCCGGCGTACGTCGCGACGGCGGCGGCCGGCTCGAGCCGTTGCGCATGCTCGCCGGCGGCAGCGCGTTGGCTCCCGGTGGATGCACCGAGCTTGGGATCGACGGCGGCGGCGTGGTGTTCCGCCGCGCGAAGGCTTTCACCGCGCCGCCCGTAAGCGTCTCGATGAGCCGCACGACGGCGGGCGCGTCGACGGGGCGCGGGAAGAAGCCGGTGCCGTGGTGCGTGACCGCATCGTCGATGTCGGCGAGGGCGGCGCCCGCGTTGCCGAGGTAAAGGATGTCGATCCCCTCGGCTTCGGGGAGCTCGCGAATCGCCGTCGCGGCTTCGAGCGCGCCGTCGGCGTCGGCATCGACGAGGATGATTCGCGGGCGCTGCACGGCCACGCGCGCGACGAGCATCGACAGCGGCACGTCGACGACCGTGTAGCCGTCCGTGCGCAGGGTCTGCGCGACGCGCTCGGCTTCGACGGACGGGTCGCTCACGAAGACGGTCGCGATGACCGACTCCGGCGGCTCGTCATCGAGCGCGTCGTCGAGGCTCACGAGACGTCGCCGTTCCCCTTCGAGTCGCGCTTCTGCGCAGTTGCGGACGTACCCGAAGCGGCCGCCTTCGCCGCCGCATTGCCGCCAAAGAGCAGCATTCCAACCCATTCGCCGAGGCGTGGGAGGAAGCCTGCGCCGTAGACGAGCGCGAAAATGAAGACGACGAGAATGATCTCGCCCCGGGTCATCCCCAACAGCATGGTGCGACGAGTCTACCGCAGGACGTGGCTCCGCTGCAGACTCACGTGGGCTTCTTCGACTCGCGCTCGCGGCGCCGCGTCTTGACGGCGGCGTCCTTCTCTTGGGCCCGAAGCTCTTGCCGCACCGAGGCCGCGAGATAAAAGCGCGAGGTCGATCGACCGGCCATTTCGGCCTCTTTCACGCGGTCGCGCGCAAGCTCGATGAACCGCTGCTGGCTGCGCATGACCGCCGCCCCCGCTTTCGGCTGCACGCGGACGTAGCTGCCGTCGGCCTTGAGCGTCCACCCCTTCACGTTGTCGGCGAGCTGCAGGTTGAGAATCTCGATCAGCCGCACCCGAATCGCCGGATCCTCGATGGGCGTCATCACTTCGACGCGGCGGTGGAAATTCCGCGGCATCCAGTCGGCGCTGGCGATGAAGACCTCGTCTTTCCCGCCGTTGCAGAAGTGGAAAATGCGTCCGTGCTCCAAGAACCGATCGACCAGCGCGCGCACCTCGATGGTCTCGCTCACGCCCGTCACGCCGGGGCGCAGGCTGCAGATGCCGCGCACCAAAAGTGTGATCGTCACACCGGCCTGGGAGGCGCGGTAAAGCGCTTCGATGACGTCGGCGTCGACCAGGGCGTTCATCTTCGCGACGATGCGGGCGGGCCTTCCGGCGCGGGCGTGATCGGCCTCGCGGGCGATGAGCCCCAGCACCGCTTCGTGCAAACCGAGCGGGGCGACGATGAGCTTGTTCCACTTCGGCGGCGCGCTGTAGCCCGTGAGCAAATTGAAGAGCGACGAGACGTCCTCGCAGATGTCCGGCCGCGCCGTGAGAAACGAGAGGTCGGTGTAGAGGCGCGCCGTCGTCGAGTTGTAGTTGCCCGTCGCGAGGTGCACGTAGCGACGGAGCTTCCCCTTTTCGCGGCGCACGACCAACAGGCACTTCGCGTGGGTTTTTAGCCCCAAGAGGCCGTACACCACGTGCACGCCCGACTGCTCGAGGGTGCGCGCCCAGACGATGTTCGACTCTTCGTCGAAGCGCGCCTTCAGCTCGACGATCGCCGTGACCTGCTTGCCGGCTTCGGCCGCGCGCGCGAGCGCACGCACAATCGTCGAGTCGCCGCCGGCGCGATAGAGCGTCTGCTTGATCGCGAGAACGTCCGGATCCTCCGCGGCGCGCGTGATGAAGTCGACGACCGCGTCGAACGCTTCGTAGGGGTGATGAAGAAGCACGTCCTGCTCGCGGATCGTCGCGAACACGTCCTCCGCTTCGCGCAGCGGAGGCACCACCTGCGGGTTGAACGGCTCCTCACGGAGCTCGCGCCGCTCTTCGCGGTTCGCGATCTTCATCAGGTCGTAAACATTGAGCAGCCCCGGCGTTTGGTACACGTCGCGCTCGGGGTCGAGCTTCAGAGCCTTCACGAGCTTCGCGAGCGAGCCTGCGGGCGGATCGCCTGCGACCTCGAGGCGAACGGCATTCCCGCGCTCGCGTTTTCGAAGCTCCTGCTGAATCGTGAGGAGAAGGTCGTCCCCCTCTTCTTCGTCGATCTCGATATCGAAATTGCGCGTGACACGAAAGACGTAAACCCCTTTGAAGCGCACGCCGGGGAAGATCGTCCCCACGTGGCGCGCGATGAGATCTTCCATCAGCACGTAGGCGTGCCGCGCAATCTGCCCGTCGGCGCCGCGCACGCCGCCCGCTTCGAGCAGGCGCGGCAGCATCATGGGCACTTGAACCACGCCGAAACCCGGATCGACCGACCCCTCGCGCGCGAACATGACGCCGAGGTTCAAGCTCTTGTTCCGCACGTGGGGGAACGGGTGGCCCGGATCAATCGCGATGGGCGTGAGGATCGGGAAGACCTCGTTGTGAAAGCTCGCGTCGAGCGTCGCCAGCGCATCGGGCGGCAGCTTCTCGGGCTTCACGAGATGAATCCCGTGCTCGGTCAGGCGCGGCAAAAGCACCTGGTTGAGAGCCGTCGATTGCTGCTGCGCAAGCTCGTGAACGCGCTTCGAGATCGCCGCGAGCTGCTCGGCGACGGTCATCCCATCGGGGGGAAATTCGCTGACCTCGCCCGTAAGCTGCTGCTTTAGCCCGGCCACGCGCACCATGAAAAACTCGTCGAGGTTCGACGCGACGATCGCGTGGAACTTGAGCCGCTCCAGCAGGGGGACGGTCTCGCTCTCGGCCTCGGCCAGAACGCGCGCGTTGAACTCGAGCCAGGACAGCTCGCGGTTCAAATAGAGCTGGTTGGCGTGGAGGTCGGACGCGTCCGCGTAGGAGATCGCGACGGGGGCTCGCGAGAGACGCCCCGAAGGAGGGGGCGTCATCATTTGGTCGTCCAGTGAGGGGGTCGAAATGGGTTCACTCATGGGTCGTGTCGAGGCGCGGCGTCGGCAATGCCGTTCGCCACGTCGGTTCGGAGCAGCACGTGTATTTCGCCGAAGTCGGCGCTTCGTTGGTAGCGGGTGGCGACCCACGCCGCAGCGTTCGGGCAGTGTTCGGTGAAGTCGGCGCGAGCGTCTTCGTTCGTGATGAGGGGCGACTTGTCGATGAACACGAAGGCTGCCGGGGGCTCACGCTCGAGGCGAGCAAGCATGTCTGCTTCGTGTGCATCACGAAGGGCACGAATGCGTGACGATTGGTTGAAGTCTGGGAAAAGCGAGAAGCCACCATTGAGCGCCGCGTCGGCATCTAGATCGTACGCGTAGATGTACGGCGTGGCGCTTTTTCGCTGCGCGAGAAAGAGAACGTACGGGTCCATCCCGTAGAGCTGCACGCGATCGGTCGCTTTGGTGTTGGTGCGGAGGTAGGCCGCCGCCTGGCGAATCTCCCACGGGAAAAAGTCGTGGTCGCGAAAATACACGAGGAAATCGTGGTCGGCGCGAAGCTCGGCGGTTTCGCCCTTCGCGAGGATCCAAATGTTCTGAATGTGCGGCGAACCCGCGAGCTCGCTCGTGATGCGGAGCGCGAGCACAGACGCTGCCAGCAGCGGCGCCATGCGGAGGAGCGTCCGCCGACGCGGCGCGAGCGCGAGGCGCTCCGACAGCCACACGATGAGGGCGACCCACTGAAGGTAGTAGCCGACGGTGACCGGGTGGAAGTGGTACGGAAACCCCTTTTTTTGTAGGAGAACGTTGGCGAGGCCGGCGAGCGGCAAGAGCGCGACCGACAGCGCTCGCTTCGGCATCTGCCCGTCGGCGATGAGCGCGAGAACGACGAGGCTCGTCACGATCGCGAGCGCCGCGACAACGGTGTTGCCCCCCTGCGCGAAGATCTCGGGCGCCGATTTCGGCCAAATGAAGCGGTACATCACCGGCACGTCGATCGTCGAAATGCGCCACCATGCGCGCACGTCTGCGTACCGAAGCAGGTAGACGAGTTGCGTGAGCACGGCGACGAAGCCGCCGACGGCGAAGCTCGTGAAGCGTCGCCGAAACGTGAGCCCGATGCTGCCATCGACGGCGAGCGTGAGAAGCTGGACGAGCGTGAAGAGGACGAACGTCGGCTTGCCGAACCACGGCAGCACGCTTGCGAAGCCGGCCACACCGAAGAGCGCGAGGCGCAGGCGATCGTGCCGCGCCGAGGTGCTGGCCCAGCGTGCTTGCGCGGCGAGCTGAAGGCCCAACGCGGTGAGGACGAACCAGTCGCAGAAGCTCTCGCGCTGCGCGAGATCCCAATAGAGATAGAGCAGGTACTGCCCGCTCAAGACCACTGCCGTCGCGAAGGCCCAGGCCACGCGCTCGCTCCAAAAGGGCGCTCGAGGCAAGTGCGAAGGCGCGCGTGCACGGCGACCCATGCCGGGCAGGCACGCGCCGACGACGGCGAACGCGAACAGCGACGCGGTCACGTCGAGAACGCGAAATCGGTGCTCGTCGGCGCCGCCGAGGGCCAAAAAGAGTTGGTGGATTCCGTGAATCAGCGGTCCGTTCACGTCGCGGACGTCGGCGTAGTCTTTCTCCCCCTGCCCTACCGCCCACGCGATGTACTGAAAAATCCCCTGGTCGCGGCCGAGCGTCAGCAGCGTCACGCGGGAGAGGCCGTCCGCCACCCAAAAGAGCGGCGGGAGGGCGACGAGCAGCGGAACGATGAGCAGTCCCGCACGTTTCCACGCGGCCATCGCGAGGCGGGCGACGCGGGAACGGGGCGCTTTCGGGGTGTGGGATGACGTCGGATAAAGCTCAGCCATGGTCACTCGGGCCGCGCCGGAACGTACCATCCGTGCTACCCACCTCCCTCTCCAATGAGCAGTCGAGGTGGGTTGCGGCACGAGCGGCGTAGTGGCGCCGCTGGACCTCCGTCGGGTAAGGGGTCCACAATTCCTCCCATGATGCCGGAACCGGTACGTCGCCTGAATGCCCCGAACGTTCAACCTCTCGAGCAGAGGGCGCGCGCGTTCGGCGAGACTCTGGCCGCGGTAAAGGGGGCCCACGTTCTTCTCGCGCTGCGCGGCCACCCCGACCCCGACGGCATTGCCAGCGCGATGGCGCAGGCCCATATCGCGCAACGCATGGGCGTGAGCGCGACCATCGCCTACTGCCACGAGCTCTCGCACCGCGAGAACCGCGCCCTCGTGAAGCTCCTCGGTGTCGAGCTCCGAAAAATCAAGAGCGTGAAAGAGGTCGGTCAGAAGATCGACTTCATCAGCCTCGTCGACGCCCATGATGTCGACCCCGAGCTCGCCGATGCCGGCGGCCTCGAGGTGCTCACGGTGGTCGATCACCACCGCGCGCCGACGCCACCGAAAGGGCGCTTCGTCGATTTGCGGCAAGACGTAGGGGCCACGGCGACGATTTTCGTCGAGTACCTCCAAGAGCTCTGCCCGCTCGACGCCGACTCCGAAGAAGACCGCCGCATCGCCACCGCGCTGATGCACGGCCTCTCGACCGACACCGACGACTTCATGCTGGCCCGCGCCGGCGACTTCCGCGCGGCCGCCCTCGTCAGCGAGGTGTGCGATCGCGATTTGCTCGCCGACCTTAGCCGTCGCCTCATCGCGCCCAACGCCATGGACATCATCGCGCGCGCCCTCGCGTCCCTGTTCGTTCGCCGCAACTTCGCCATGGCCGGCGTCGGCTTCGTGCCCGAGGCCGACCGCGACACGATCGCGCAGGCGGCCGACTTCCTCGTGCGACGCGAAGACATCGACACCGTCGTCGTCTACGGCGTCGTCGGCGAGAAGTTCATCGAGGGGTCGCTTCGCACGCACTCGCCAAGCGTCGATCCCGCCGTGTGGCTCGAGCAGGCCTTCGGCCACGACGAGCTCGGTCGCGCCTATGGCGGCGGCCGTCGCGACAAGGGCGGCTTCCGCATTCCCATCGGCTTTCTCGGCCGCGCCACGGACCGCGCGCAGCTCTGGCAGCTCGTCGAGCACGCCGCGCGCACGGCGCTCCTTCGCCAGGTGGGCGACGAGCAGGTCGGCGGGAAGCAGGCGGCGGG
>JANXMC010000802.1 GCA_025354825.1 Myxococcales bacterium | reverse complement strand
CCGACGCCCCCGCGACGTCGACGCCTTCGATCTCGCCGTCGGTCACCCCGTCGCCCGATCTGCCTGCGCCCGCGGCCGCGCCCGCCGACGCCGACGCGGGCCTTGCGAGCGACGCCCCGGCCCTCGACGCGGCCGCAGCCGATGCCTCGCCCTTGCCCGGCCCCGTACCGCCCACGCCAGGTGCGGCCTGCCCCGCCGGGATGTCGCGATGCGCGGCGAGCAACACGTGCGTCGCCGAGTGCGCGAGGAGCTGCCCGACGGCACCGATCGGCTGCGTGGCGTGCACGGCGGGGAACCTCGTTGCCGCCAGCGAATGCGTCGCTGCTGCGACGCCGTCCGCGTGCATCGTGCTGCCGCGCGTTCGCTGCACGTGCGCAGGCGGAAACGCCGCGCTCTGTCCCGGCAGTCAGAACGTCTGCGCGGGGACACTCTGCCTCGCGTGCGGCGAGCCCGGAAGCAACGGGCTCGATTGCAAGACGCCGGCGGACAAGGCGTGCGACGGCGACCCGAAGGGAAAGGCCGAAGAGATGTATACGTGCCATTAGGCGCGCGGCGCGCGCTGCGACGTCACATGCGCGCTACCAACGTGGCCTTCGCTTCTTTCTGTGGGGCTTGCGAGGCTTCGTCGCCGGCTTTTTGAGCGTCCCTTGCGCCGCAGGCTTCTTCGCGCTGGCGCTCGCGGGGGGGAGCTTGTGCCCAGGCGTGACCGCCTGTTTTCCAGTCGCCTTCGCGCCGGGCGACACGGGGACGAACGCGCTCGTAACGCCGCCGTCGACGTCCTCTTCGTCGTCACCGGCGTCGTCGTCGTCGTAGCAGTCGCCGGCGTCGTCGCAGTCGCCCGCGTCGTCGTCCTCTTCGTCGTCGCCGGCGTCGTCGTCGCTGGCGTCGGCGACGCTGCCGTCGGCGATGCCGCCGTCGGTGCCTGCCGAGACGCTGCTCGTGGCGTTTGGATCGGCGCCGTCGGCCCCGGTCGCGAGCTCGGTCTCCGGTGTAGCCGTGCTCGCGTTTCCGCTCGCCGTCCCAAGCGAGAACGCACCCGCGTAGCGTCGTCGCATCCATGCGCCGAACCCTGCAGTGAGGCCCAGGAGTAGGAGCGCGATCAGGGCGGCGAACGATCTGCGCGCGACTCCGCCCGATGACGGCGGCACGTGGCGTTCGAGATCGAGACCGGTCTTCGGCGACCCTTTGCGCGCAGCCCCGGTGGCGGCGGCATCGCGAATGGCAACTTGCATCGCGCGCGCGTCGGGCCAGCGGTCTTCGCGATTGAAGGCGAGGGCGCGATCGACGACGGCGGCACCGGCCGGATGCGCCTCGGGGAGCACCTCGTTGAGCTTGCGCGCGGGGGCCGTCATCGCCTGCAAAAGAAGGGCATTCCCCATCTTCGCTTCGTGAACGAGCTTTCCCGAAAGGAGCGTGAACATCATCGCGCCGACGGCCCACAGATCGGTCCGCCCGTCGATGAGCTCCATCTTTCCGGCGACCTGCTCGGGCGGCATGAAGGTCGGCGTGCCGACGAGCATTCCGGCTTGCGTGGTCAGGTCGTTCTTCGGCTCTAAGAGCCGAGCGATACCAAAGTCCAACACCTTCACGTCGCCCTCGCGCGTGACGAAGATGTTCTCCGGTTTGAGATCGCGATGAACGACGCCCGCCTCGTGGGCGGCGGCGAGAACGTCGAGAAGGCTGTCGACGACGCGAAGCACTTCGAGCACCGGGAGAGTGCCGCCGCCGGCCTTGGCGAGGGCGTGGAGCGTCTCGCCTTGCAGCAGCTCCATCACGAGGAACACCGAGCCGTCCTCGTCGCTCCCGTCATCCAAAACCGCGACCGCGCCGGGGTGGCCTACCTTGTTGGCGATGTAGCCTTCACGCAGAAAGCGCTTTCGAAGGTCGTCCTTCACCGAGAGCTCGCGGTGAAGCACTTTGATCGCCGCCGGGCGAAGGTTGTTCGAGTGGGTCGCCGCGTAGACGGCGGCCATGCCGCCCATGCCGATCAGCCGATCGAGGCGCCACTTGTCGCCGAGGATCCGCCCCACTCTGCGCTCGGCTCGTTGGCTGCGCTCATCGGTCGCGCCGAGCATCGTTCGTGAAGTCTACCAGAGGCGCGGACCCCTTGCCGCTCACGCCGCGCGCCGTCTCGAAGACATGACGAAAAAACGCGTCTAAATTGCGCGGCCATGCCGCCTTTCACGAACCGCCTCGCACGCCGCCGTACCCGATTTTCGACGCTCGGCTCACTCTCGTCCCTCGCGCTCGTCGTAGCCGCGGCGTGTGGCGGTGAGGCGCCGCCGGTCGTGCAGGCCCCCGCCGCGCCGCCGCCGAGCGCCTCACCGTCTGCCGTGCCCGGCGTTGGAGACGCACAGGCTGCGCGGGCGTATCCGAAGTGGGCTGTCGGCGACACGGTCGACACGTACACGGGGGCGAAGGGCGCGGTCCGCGTCGCCGATCCGTACCGGAGCCTCGAGCCGTGGAACGATGCCGTGCGCGAGTGGTCGGCGGCGCAGACCGTAATCGCGCGCACGGAGATCGACCGCTATCCGGGAATCGCGTCGCTCCGGACCCGCGTGACGGAGCTCAAACGCGGTGGCGGTCCGACGTTTTCCGACTGGACTCTACGGAAAGGCGTGCTCTTCGCGAAGAACAACGTTCCGCCGAAGCAGCAGGCGACCCTCGTCGTCGTCGCATCGACTTCGGACGCCGGCTCGGCGCGCGTGATTGTCGACCCGAACGTGATCGATCCGTCGGGGAAGACGACGATCGACTTCTACGTGCCGTCTCTCGATGGGAAGCGCGTCGCCGTCTCGCTCTCGAAAGCCGGAACGGAGTCGGGCGACGTGCACATCTACGAAGTGGCGACGGGCAAGGAGCTGCCGGATGTTCTCGCGCGCGTGAACGGTGGAACGGCGGGCGGAAGCGTCGCGTGGAACGCCGCGGGGACGGGCCTCTTCTACACCCGCTATCCCCACGAAGGGGAGCGCCCGGCGGCCGACCTCGGCTTCTACCAGCAGCTCTATTTTCATGAGATCGGTAAAAAGGATACGAGCGACAAATACGTCATTGGCAAAGAGTTTCCCAAGATCGCCGAGATCGAAGTGGAAACGAGGGACGACGGTAAGTACACCGCGCTTCGTCTCGCCAACGGCGTTCAGGTGGTCGTGGCCGGTGTGGGAATCTTCGATTCGTTACGCGCCGAAACCGATCCGAATGGCGAGTTCATCGCCACCGAAGTCGGCACGACGAAGGTCCCCGAGCAGCTCGATGCGCTGCGCGCCTATTCGCCCTACCACAACGTGGAAGCGCGAACGGACTACCCGGCGATCCTCCTCACCACGGGCGCCAACGACCCGCGCGTCGCGCCGTGGCACTCGCGCAAAATGGCCGTGGCGCTGCAGGCCACCGGGAGGAAGCTCCCCGTGCTCTTCGCAACGAAAATGAGCTCGGGCCACGGCATCGGACGAGGCCTCGACGAGCGCATCGAAGACACCGTCGACAGCTACGCGTTCATCATGTCGCAGCTCGGAGTGACTCCGGCTCACTGACCGGACGCAAGGGCACTCGAGGGCCCGCGGTGAAGCGGACCCCCGCAAGCGTTTACTTCGTGGCCGGTTTCGCGTCCGTCGCGGCGTCGGCTTTCCCCTCGATGTGGAACTCGACGCGGCGGTTCTCGGCGCGGCCCTCGTCGGTGTCGTTCGATGCGAGCGGCTTTTCGAAGCCCCAACCGACGTTGGCGAGCTTCTTCTTGTCGACGCCGTGCTTGGCGAGCCAATTGGCGACGGCGGCGGCGCGCCCCTGACTGAGCTTCTTGTTGAATGCCGCCGAGCCGCGGTCGTCGGTGTGGCCTTCGACGCGGATCTTCTCGATTTCCGGGTGCGCCGTCATGACCTTGAGGACGGCGTCGAGGATCGGATCGCTGACCGGATCGATATCCGTTTTACCCGTACGGAACTTCACCTGTTCCGTAATACGGATTTGCTTGTCCTTCACATAGGCCGCGGGGCAACCGTTCTTCTTCGGGTCTTTGTTCGCGGGGCCCGGCTCGTCGGGGCACGCGTCTTGTTGGTCGGCGATGCCGTCTTTGTCGCGGTCCGACGGGCAGCCGTTGGTTTTCGGGTCGTCCGTTTTGACGCCGGCGACGTCCGGGCAGGCGTCGATCGTGTCGTAGACGCCGTCTTTATCGCGGTCGGACGGGCAGCCGTTGGTCTTCGGATCGTCCGTGCGAACGCCGGGCACGTCGATGCAAGCGTCCTCCGTGTCGACGATTGTGTCTTTGTCTTTGTCACCCGGGCAGCCGTTGGTTTTCGGGTCGTCGGTTTTGACTCCGGGGACCTCGGGGCATGCGTCGACGTTGTCGGGGACGCCGTCGCCATCGCGATCGGGCGGAGGCGCGGGCGGCGCGACCGGCTCGGGCGGAGGCGCGGGCTTTGCGATTTGAGGCGAGTACTCGAGGGATGCGAGGGCGCGGAACTGCGCGGTGCCGGCGGCGTGGGAGAGGCCGGGGCCGAGGCCGACGCCGATGCGAACATCACCCGCGGTGTAGTGAAGACTGCCCAATAGCGAGAGCGGTGTCGTGCGCCCGTCGAACACGGCGTCGGATGTCGAAACGACCGTGCTGCCGTAGAGCTCGGGGCCGATCAGGAGTTTCTTGTCGAGCCCGCGAAGGCCGGCCGCTGCGCTGAAGACGAGCTCGCTGCCGAGGGGGTGGCCCGCGAACGGCGCGTTGTGCGCGCGGTAGTTCACGCCGACGGAGGCGGCATAGGCGAAGATGCCAATGTCGCCGGCGGCCGCGAGGTGTGGCCCAACGCGAACGTCATCGTCACCTTGGTATTGCGAGGCGTTGCCGGTAGGGAACCAAATGCGTGCGCCGAGCGCCAACGTGAACGGGTCGCCGTAGTCGCCGACGAGGCGCAAATCGGCCCCGAGGCGAAGATCCCCGACACCCGCTTTCATCTCGGCGCGAACGAGCTGGCCGTTGACGTAGCCGCCCGTGGCACTCCCTTCTTGGAGCGCGGCGATTGGCAAGTTGATGCCCAACCGCAAACGGTTGAAGAGGACGACCGACGCGCTCAAATGCACGAAGAGCTGATTGCCGACGATCCGCTTCTTCTCGGAGCCGTCGGGGTTCAAAAGGACGTAGGGCTTGAAGCCGTAGTCGCCAAGAGCGCGAATCGACGGGCGGAACGGGCCTCGCAAATCGAGCGTGTCGTTTGCGAACCACTCGCTTCCCGATTCCGAAGGCTCGTAGCGATTGAGCGCAAACCCCTCGGCCGTCGGCGCTGTTTGCGCGGCCGCTTCGCGAGGCGCCAGGATTGCGGTGCCTGCGGAGATCGCGGCGGCCAACAGGAGACGGCTGCGCGATCGGAGCGCACGGGACTCGGGGGCAGAGGACGTCATGGTGTCTCCTGAAGAAAGAAGTGAACGTTGAGTACCCAAACGCTTCGAAGGTGCGTTCACGGGCAGGTGCCTTTCGAGACGGTGTCCGTGCCCAAATTGACGATGCCGTTGTGGGAGAGGACTCGGCCGAAGATGATGTTCGTAGCGCTCCCGACGCTGATCGTCCCTTGCGCGACGAGGTTTCCGCGGAAGGAGGCGCCAGCGCCGATGTCCGCGTTGCCGCCTACGTTCCAGTAGACGTTGCACGACGACGCGAGCCCCGTGGGCGCCACGGAAGAGAGAGCAGAGGTGGTGAGCGTGCCCGCGATTTGGAAGATCCACTGCGCTTCCGGGTCGCCCTGGCCGTCGAGGAACAGCGCGCCCGAGATCGACGCGGCGCTGTCGAAGCAGTAAACGCCCGGTGTCAACGTCTTGCCGCCGAGGTCCGTCCCGGTTCGGTTGTTGAGCGGGCTGCAGGCGCGGCTCCCGAGGAACGTCGCCGCCGTCACGAGATCGGCTTGTGCCTTAATCGCGACGGCGTCGTTCGGGTGGACGTTGCCGACGGGCTGCCCGGAAGGAAACCCCGTGATGTTCGTTCCCGGGCTCACGCCGACGTCGCCCAAGACGGTCGTCGCGCCGAAGTTCGATACCGAATTACCGGCGAGGACCGCGAACGCCGACGCCGAGCCGAGGGGGCGCTGCGCGAGCGAGCCGTCGAAGCCGGCGTCTAGACTTGCGTCGAGCACCACATTGGCATCGATGCTCGCGTCGAGCGGGAGGCTCGCGTCGAGGTTCAGCGTCGCGTCGAGGCCTGCGTCGAGATTGAGATTGGCGTCGAGGCCTGCATCGAGATTGAGATTGGCGTCGAGGCCTGCATCGAGATTGAGATTGGCGTCGAACCCAGCATCGAGGTTGAGATTGGCGTCGAGGCCTGCATCGAGGTTGAGATTCGCGTCGATTCGCGCGTCGAGCGCGCCGTCGAGATTCACGCTTGCGTCGAGCCCGCCGTCGGCCCGCGCGTCGGCGCCTGTGTCTCCCGTTTGGTCGCCGCCGTCGCTCGCATCTCCGCCGCCCGTCGTGGCGTCGCCGCCGCCGTCTGCCCGCGTCGCATCGCCGTTGGCATCGCGCGCGGCCGTGCCGTCGGAGCTGCCGTCGCTCGCGGTCGTGCCGTCGGCGGCCCCGTCGCCGCCGCTGCCCGGCGACGCGTCGTCCGCGTCGGCGTAATCGGACCCACCGCAGCCAGCGCCGAGCGTGGCGAGAAGTGCGGAGAGGGACACCACCGCAAGGCCGGCAGCTGCGCGCTTCGCATGGGTTCGGCGAATCATAGAAGTATCTCCTGCGGTCACGTTTACGTCGCCGATCGCGCGACAAGCGAGACCGCGGGCGCGCGACCTCGATTCGTTGAACGCAAACGACACTATCATCGAAAGAGCATTTGCAACCAAGTACGTCGCAGTGGGGGCACCGCGAGCGTCGTCGCAAAACGAACTTCGATAAGCTCAGCTCACCGATTGAGCGTGGTTGAGCTTTAAGGGGATGCGAACGCGAAGCAGTCGATGCCCCTTCGATCCGAGCCGGCGACCGCGCTCGCGAAGGCCATTTTCGCCCCAGTAGCTCCGTTCGGTTGAACATCGTACCGGTAGGCGCGGTCGAGGCCCGAGATCTAGTTGCGCCACGTCCACGACCGAGTGGGCGCCGACGGGCGCTATTCGGCAGGCGCGCGTTTTGGATTGGAGCCGCGGCGAGCGGCTTTGCCAATCAGGATCGGAAAAGTAGATGTTTGTATCTGGGGCGCGTATTTGCCAATCATCGGCGGCCTTCGTAGCGACCTCACCGTGCTCCACGTGCAGCTGTACAACAACGGCCCGGTGCCCACTCCCTGGGGCAATTACAACCCGACGACGGTCGATATGCTCGTCGGCTCGGCCGACATGCTTCTCGAAGGCTTCCAGCCTGCGAGCGGCCCGGCCTTCGCGCCACTCCGCGCCGATCAGGTCGCGTTCGGTCTCCCATCGGGCCCGAGCTCGGCGAACGCCGGCAACTTCACCTCGGTCGCGACCATCGAAGCGGCCTACAAGTGCCTCGCAACGGGGACGAGCTGCGGCTCCCACGTCCCTTCGCGCAAGTACCCGGCCTTCCGCGGCGTGATGACCTGGTCGATCAATTGGGATCGCCACGACGGCGCGGCGAATTTCTCACAGCCGCTCGCGTCGTTCCTCCGCAGCCAGCCCTGAGGCCGCGCGCGCAAGCATCTACTCGGTATCCGTGATCAACCAGAAGAGCAGCGCGGCAACGCTCACCGCCGCATTGGAAAGCCCCTGGGCGTGATGGCGAAGCCGTGCCCGCACGACGGATACCGGCACCGATTCAAAGGTTCGCATTTGTTTACTCAGCTGGGAGCTAACTCGTCTTCTCCGTCCAAGCCACGGCTGTTCGATGAAATCGCCTTCATGTCGCTCATCCCTTCTGGACAACCTGCATACATCGGTATTTCCACATAAACATCGATGCAACGGCCGCGCGACGGGACGGCTACGCACCGCGCGGGCGGAGCGCGCTTGGCGATCTTGACAATCGATTTCAGTAACGCCATTGATCGTCCGTGGGCTCCCTCCGCGTATGAACCATTCCGACGTTTCGCGTGCGCTCCTGCTGGCGCTTTGCGCGGCAGCCTTTGCGGCGTGCAGCTCCACGACCACGGAGCCTCAGGCCGGCTCGGCAACGGGTGCGCCCGATCCGGACGCCGCGCTCCTCGGCGGCGCGACGACGGTCTACGACGAGACCGCGAACGCATTCACGCTCGCGGGGCGCAATCTTTCGTCGGAGCACCGCGATACATTTTCCCTCGGTGATCATCTCTTCAACCGCGCGTGGGTCGATGCGGCGGTCTCGCCGGGGTCGGCGAACGCGGGGCTCGGCCCCACCTACAATTCGCCCTCGTGCTCGACCTGCCACGCGAAGAGCGGCCGGGGCGCACCGCCCGCCTCGGACAGTGAGCCGTTCGTCGGCATTCTGATCCGCCTAAGCGTTCCCGGTGTCGACGCCCACGGTGGCCCTCTCGAAGAGCCTACCTACGGCGGCCAGCTCAATCCGTCGGGCATCAACGGCGTTCCCGGTGAGGGGACGCCTCATGTTTCGTATACCGAAA
>JANXMC010000794.1 GCA_025354825.1 Myxococcales bacterium | reverse complement strand
CACCACCGACCCGGTTCCGATGGCCGCGCTGCTCGCGCCCGGCCTGAGATCGCCGGCGGGCGCATCGGCGAAGGCCGGGTCGCTGTCTGTGAGCACGCCGCTCCCGGCGACGGGTGGCGAGGAGACGACCGAAGCGACTCTGGATCCGCTCACCCAGACGATGTTTTGCGCGCTGAGAAAGTCGCCCGCTTCGGTGGCGGGAAGGTCGAAAATGCGGCCGGGCGCAGGCGCTTCGAACGCGAGAATACTGTTGATGACGCGCAGTCCGGCCGTGTGGCTATCGCGATCGGCCGCGCTCGGGCCCGTATGGCCTGGGCCACCGCGAACCGCGGCCTGCGCGCCTCGAAGATCGAGCGAGTTGTTCGACGCGAGGCACGCCGTGCAGCCGTAGACCGAAAAGCCCACGGAGACCGCGCCCCAAATGCGACTGTTCACCAAGGCGACGTTGCGCGCCTCGTAGTCGGCCGCGCTGTCGGTTCGCCACTGCGGTGGCGGCGACATTCCTCCTAGACGAAACCCTTCGCCGACGTCGTGCACGTCGTTCCCGTCGAAGAGGAGCGCGTCGGAGCCGCCGTGGGCCTGAACGGCGATGTCGCCGGGGATATCGTGGATTCGATTGGCAAGGACGCGTGCACCGCGAACGGACACGAGATCGACCCCTTGCCCATCGGCGCGGGTGCCAAACGCCTCGGACGTCGAGATCTCATTTGCGATGAGATCCAAATGGGAGACGCCAATCGCGCGAACGTGAGCCCCTCCGGCATTCGTGAGGTGGCTTCTCTGAATGAGAACGTGATCGGAGAAGACAGTGGGCGCGCCCACGGGTGTTGTGAGACGAATGCTGTCCTCGCGGGCGCCGGTCACGGCGAGGCCATCGACCGCGACGTAGCTCGCGCCGAGGACCTCGATGCCGAACTCCTCCAACACGCATTCGAGCTTGGCCGAGCCGGGGCCGCCCTCTGCGCGAAGGACTACCGGCGCCGCGGCCGTGCCCTTTACTGTGATGGCGGCACCACAGGGGTAAGAGCCTGGTGCGACGGCCACGAGATCGCCCGGGCGGAGCTGCGCGGTGTTCGCGAGGGAGCGCCACGCGCGGGAAGGGGTCAGACCGTCGTTCGCGTCGTTGCCGATGGGCGATACGTAGAGCGTACGGAGTGGAGCGAAGGCGTCGATGAAGGTCGTCACCGCGCACGCGGAGGCGCCACCGTCTCCGGTTTCCGCGTCGCGCGCGCCGACGCTCGCGCTCGCATCGGCTGCACCCGCGCTCGATCCACCGCTGCCGCCACCGCCAACGCCGAAAACCGTGGGGACCGGCGTATCGAATTCGGAGAGCGTTCTGTTCGATGGGGAGCACGCCGGGAGCGCGATGCAGCCGGCGACGAACGCGGCCGCGAACAGGCTCATGAGAGGGCGCGTCACGACTGTGAGACTAGCGCGCATCTCACGGGAGGGCACGGATCACAGCCCTCCCGATCTGCCTACTGTCGAGGCCTCTGACGCTTCAGTCGCGCGCGTCGAGTCACGGGAAGCATGCCTTCGTCCAAACGCTCAACGCGCGGGGCTCTCATGGAGATGACGATTGTGCGGATAAACCGCGAAGATCGACTTCGGCGCAAACGACCATTCGGTGAAAATACGAGTGAGCCTTCCTACTTTCACGTGTGGCCGGGCCATGAACGAAAGGGTCTCCCCCACAAAGAAGCCCGCAGAAACGGCGTGAGATGCGCCGTGCTTTCGTTCACGGATAGCGCGGCAATGCCGGAAATTTCCAGTGATTGTGATCCCCGTGAAAAGCGCAGCGGAAGGCGCCTCGCAGGGTCGACGACCAGCGGCTTGGTAACCTCCGCATTTTCGTGTGTGCAGTGCATCGAAGCGTCGCTGCGCAGACGGTGGCGAGGCCCAGGTGTGAGGGCAACTGTGAGGCGGCTGTGCTCTCAGTTCACGCCGGGGTTGTCCCCTCGGGCCCACGGCCTGTCGGAGAGGGCCACCATTCCTTCGGCGCGCGCGCAGACATTCCCCTGATCGTCCGTGATCACGGCGGAGGAGAACACGAGATGGGGGGTCGCCCTGTCGATGTGCGCCGTCGCGCGCAGGAGTGAGCCGCGGAGCCCGCGCTCGAAGCGCATGTTGAGCTGCACCGTGGCGTTGCGGCGCGAACTGTCGACGAGGGCCGGCGTGCAGCCGATCACCAGATCGAACGCCGCCGCGATGATGCCGCCATTGATCGCGTCGGCCCCCATTCCGCCTCGGTGCCGCTCTTCGGCGAGCAGCTCGACGACGACGTGATCGGCATCGGGAAACGAAACCCGCATTCCGAGGGACCGGACTGTGAGGCTCTCGTTGAAGGCGCTTGCGTAGCGAGCGAGCTGCTCGGGCGTGGGGCGAACGGCGGTGGGCTTGGGGTCGGCGGGCATGCGCGTTACGTATCTCATTCGTCGCGATGCGCGCGATCACGCAATTAGTTGCGACGTTCGTTCCCACAGCGACGGAGGCGTCGCGGCGCCGTTACGACGCACTCGCCTCTCGAAGGGGCGCTTTTCGCGAGAAAAATGACACTCGCCTGCTCGAGGTCGCGCGCCGCGCCGGATGGTGGCCCGTTCGTCGCTTGGGGGGCGAATCCGAAGTAGCGACGAAGTTGCCATTCTTTCTGCGAAGTCGCCTGCGCGCCTCATTCGACGTAGCGCTGCGTGCGTTCGCGCCGAGGACCTATGCTCAAAAAGCCGCTTGAGGTGCTAATCGCCTCCCTTTTGGCGCATCCGTGCGCGCCCGTTGTGAATCCCCACGACGAGCACGATTCGCCTACCGCCCACTGCGCCGCAGTGACGCGAAGCGGCAGCCGATGTCGGCGCCGCGTTAACGTTTCCGCCGGAGAGACCCACTGCACATTTCATCGGCGCGGGGCGCTCGAGCGAGTGTGAGCGGATTCGAAGCTACAGGAAGATTACTTGGAGCGCTCGGGCGCCCACGGGCGGCGGCGCATGTCCCCAAACGCCTCGTCGCGCTCCATCACGCCGCCGACCTTATGCGCGTCGAGCTTGTGCCCGTGCGAGTCGAACGTCCTGCGGACCGCGCGCGGACGGCTGGTCACGTGGAAGAACGCGCCGTAGGTCTGGTAGATCCAGTGGCACATATACGCCAACGCGGCGACGCAAAGAGCGAGCAGGAGCCATCCGTCCAAAGAGCCCATGATTGACTTCCCCCCCCCGGCGACGAGCCGTCGAGCACGCTCATACACATATTCCGCCGCCCATGCCACCACGTAGGCGCATCTCGTCGAAGGATCGCGCCCACCGCTCGTTCGAGCCTCATCAGGCGCGTCCTGTTCGAGCGAGGGGCTCGGCCCGCATTTCGACGGAACGCATCGGGCCGCGCGCGTGGGAGGCGAGGGCGCCGTTCGATTCGCATCGGCGCGTTGGCGTGAGTCGCTGCCTCGAACGCGCAGCACCTGAGGCTCGCCGTCCTCACTTTTTTTGCCAGAAACCACGAGAAATCCCGATGTAGGCTTGTGTCGCAGGCTGGGCACGCCCCTTGCTCCTTTTCCTCTGCGAACCGGGTGCTCCCTTCCTTCGCTTGCCTCCTTCGCTTCGACCTATCTCGACCCGCTCTCCGAGTCTGTCTTCACACCGCTCCCACGCGATCGTTGCTCGCAAGCAGCACCTACGAGGAGACCGCCGTGCAGCGCGCGCCGGATCGAATCGTCGTGCGTCTCGCGAGGGCGTCGAACGACATGCTGCGGGTGCGCGCCACGAACGGCGCGACCCGCAGATCGTTCGGCGCATGCGAAGGCCTCGGAGGCATCGACCAAGCGTGTCATGCGCCGCCGATGTGAGGTACAGACGGCCCGCCTGTTGGTGTCCCCCGAGTCTCTATGCCGTTCATTCGCCGCGTGCGGCGGCCGCTTCGTCAATCAGCTGCTCTTCCAGCTTCTCTTCGATGGCCCCCAAGACGTGCTCGGGGTTCACGGCCCGCGCCATCGACTCGGCGACTGTGTCCACCCTATTGGGAACATTCGGGAGATCACGACGCAGCTCTTCGACGAGCGCGATGAGCTTTGCAATCTTCTGCTCGGCAAGGAGGTTCACCTGGAGCTCGAGATGAGCACGCTTCTCGACCACTTTGGCGATGCGTGACTGCGTTGTGAGGACCATCGTCGTGACCATGAGCGCGAGAAGCGCAACGAGCCCCTGCAGCCAGAAAAATGGCGGCGGATCGATGGCCGGTTTGCCCATGTGAACGAGCTCTTCGTTGATGGCCGCCCAGACCACGACGAGAATACATATGAGATAGAGCGTGCCCGGGCGACCTATGAGTGAGGTAATCCATTCGATACGCCGCTGATGGTGATCGAGCCCCTCGTCGGCGCGCGCGTGAAGCGCCGCGACAGACTCGACGTTTCGAACGATGTGCTCGGAGGCGACGATGGTCGGCCGATCGGGCGTAGCCGCTGGTCGCGGAGCTTGCGTGGGGCTCTCCATGGGAGAAGCTGCCCACACGCCGCGGAGGCGCGCAATCGTGTTGTGAGCCCGACCGCACGGGAAACGCCGTTTTGCCGCAAATGCGTTTACGTTGCCCCGTATGGGAGGCTCGAAGGGTGTGGCGTTTACGGAGAAGCGGCTCGCCGCGCTAGCGCTCATCGCCCTCGCGATTGCGGTGGCGATCGTCGTGTCCCCGCGACAGGGGGCGTTGGCGAACGCTCCGTATCGCCCTCGATTGGACGCTGACGTCCTCGAGCGGCTCCCCGCGCGCGCGACCGACGCGCCGACGCGCGAGCTTTTCGACATGCGACGCTCGCTCGAGGGCGACCCACGGAATCTCGCGCTCGCAACGGCTCTTGCGCGTCGCGATATCGAAGAAGGGCGTCGCCGCTCGGATCCCCGTTATTTGGGATATGCCGAGGCTGCGCTCGCACCGTGGTGGCGTGCCGAGTCGCCTCCGGCCGACGTGCTCTTGCTGCGTGCGACGATTCGTCAGAGCAGCCATGACTTCGTGGGCGCCCTCGCGGACCTCGATACCCTCACCCAGCTCACGCCGAATGACCCGCAGATGTGGCTCACTCGCTCGGTGGTACTCGGTGTTCGTGGCGAATATGGTCCGGCGCTCGAGAGCTGTGCGCGCCTCGCTGCGCTCACACGCGGGCTTGTCGTGCCCTGTTGCACCGAGAACATTCGCAGCCTCACGGGTTCTGCGAAAGACGCCTACGCGAAACTGGAATCCGCGGTGAGCGCGGTTCGCACTACCTCGCCGCAGGAGACCGCGTGGGCGTCCTCGACGTTGGGTGAAGTTGCCATTCGTGCGGGTGACCCATCGTCGGCCGAGCGCCATTTTCTACGTACGCTCGCCATCGACCCCGAAGATGCGTACGTGCTGGGTGCGTATACCGATCTACTGTTGGATTTGAATAGGCCCCGAGAGGCGTCGGCGCGTCTCATTGCGCATACGCAGAACGACGCGCTGCTTCTGCGCCTCGCGCTCGCGGAGACGCGCGTGGGCGACGCGGCGGCGCCGGAGCACACGCGGGTTCTGGAGGAGCGGTACGACGCGAGTCACGCTCGCGGAGATACCGTTCATCGCCGCGAGGAGGCTCGCTTCGCTCTCGATTTGGCGCACGATCCGCGCCGCGCGCTCGCACTGGCCTCGGCGAACTTCGATGTGCAGAAAGAGCCGTGGGATGTTAGGATTATCCTCGAAGCTGCGCTCGCGGCGGGCGACGCGAAGTCGGCAGGGCCCGCGCTCGAATTCCTAAAAGCGAATCATCTCGAGGATCCGAGTGTGGTCGCCGCGGCAACGAAGCTCGTCGAGGCGCGCCGTTGATACGCATTTATCGCTTGCTCACATTCTGTTTCATGCTGAGCGTCACGGTCCTCACGTTCGCGCGGCGTGCCGAGGCCCACAAGCCGAGCGACAGCTACCTCACACTTCGGATTGCCGGCACTCAGGTCTCGGGCCGTTGGGATATCGCGCTCCGCGACCTCGACCACGCCGTCGGCCTGGATGCCGACGGGGACGGCGCCATCACTTGGGGTGAGCTGCGCGCTCGGCACGGTGCCGTCCGTGACTACGTGCTCAACGGATTGCGCCTCACGGTCGCAGGCGCGCTCTGCCCGCTCCACGGCGGCGAGCAGCTCGTCGTGAGCCATTCCGACGGCGCCTATACGAGCCTCACATTTTCGGCAACCTGCCCCGCTGCCATCTCATCGCTCGCGATTGCTTACGATCTCTTCTTCGACGTCGACCGGCAGCACCGCGGGCTCGTTCGCATCGAGGCCGGTGGTGCAACGCGCAGTGCGACCTTTTCGTCAACTACACGGGAGCAGACGTTCGACACGGTCGGGTTGCGAGTCGACTCGAGCGCCCAGCTCGCCTCGTTCGTGAGGCTCGGGATGCACCATATTTGGGAGGGGTACGATCACCTCGCATTCCTCTTTGCGCTCCTTTTGCCATCGGTTCTGCGTCGCACCGCCTCACCGCGCGGGTGGGAGCCGGTCTTGGCGTTCCGGCCTGCGCTCGTCGACGTACTGAAGATCGTTACGGCGTTCACGGTTGCCCATTCGATCACGCTCAGCCTATCGGCGTTGGGCATTGTTCGATTGCCCTCGCGCTTCGTGGAATCCGCAATTGCAGCGTCGGTCGTCCTAGCCGCGGCCAACAACGTTTTCCCACTCGTGCGGCAAGATCGCTGGTTTTACGCCTTTGCCCTGGGGCTTCTGCACGGCTTTGGGTTTTCCGCGACGCTGATGGACCTAGAGCTCCCCCGCGACACGCTCGTGGCAACGCTCTTCGGGTTCAATCTGGGTGTCGAAATCGGCCAATCGGCTGTTGTCGCCGTGTTCCTACCGCTTGCATACGCCGCTCGCGCCACGCTCGCATATCGCCGGATTGCGCTCGTCGGCGGGTCGATCGCCGTCACTTTGCTTGCGTGTATTTGGTTTGTCGAGCGCGCTTTTCTGGTGAAGCTCATCTCCTGAACAAGCGCTTTCACATCGCACTGAAGACCTCGACGATCGTCTTGGCGCGCGCTTCGGAGGCTTTCGTTTTCACGGCTTGGCGAAGGATCAGGAGCGTGTTCTTTCGAATGTAGTTTGCGCGGTCGGGAACCGTGCCGAACATCTTGTTCGAGAGCTCTTTACCGGTCGCAACTTCTGTGGGGGATGCAAACTCGCAGACGCTCATGTGGAGATCGTCTTCCGCCTTCCCACCCATGCAGAACTTCGCGCCGTACACGCCGGCGGCGTGTTGGCTCTTCTCCGAGAACTTCGTTCCAGACTTCTCGAAGGCCGTGAACACGTCTTCCGCGCGCGGTGTGCCGTTCGGCCGGTTCTGCGCTTCGAATGCGAAACGCTCGGCGATCGAGGCGAATGCCGGTGCGAGGGACGACGGTATCGGTGCGGCCAAGGACCCCTGTTGGAGCGCCACGGGCGCGCTCGTCGCGACGCCGGAGTCTGCATTGGACGTCTGCGCGGGTTCGGGTTTCGACTTCACACACGCGGCGGCGAGCAAAGCCGAGATTGCAAATCCCGCAAGGACGTTCCGCGAGGTCATCCGGTGAAGACGAGGTTTCATTCGCCCACCGTATCCGAAAGACCGACACCCCTAGCCCGAGTTCTCTGGACCTCTAGCGGAGTCGCATTCCTGGTCGCTTCTACGATCTGCGCGACGCGCCCGGGCGTATCGTCCCCACGCGACGTCCGAGAAGCACGGGGGGGCTCACGTCGACCGTACGTGACGAAGCCAACGACCAATGCGGCAGTTTTGCGCGCTTTGGCATGAGTACGGGCGTGCCGTCGGCCCGCTGGGCCGCCGAGTTAGCACACAAGCAGGAGGCGGCATGAGGAAGCAGAGTACGGTGGCAGCGCTAGCGCTGGGGGCGATTCTCGCGGTGTGCAGTCATCAGGCGAACGCGTCAAGCCATCGCGAAGCACCTTTCATTACGAAGAACCCCAAAGTTGATGGGACCGACTTCTACATGTTCCGGAGCTACGAGACCGGTCGGGAAGGGTTCGTGACTCTGATTGCCAATTACCTACCTCTGCAGGACGCCTACGGCGGCCCGAACTACTTCGCGCTCGACCCCGAGGCGCTCTACGAGATTCACATCGACAACAATGCCGATGCGGTCGAGGACATCACGTTCCAGTTCCGGTTTTCGAATGCGCTCGCGAACAACGGTGCGGGCATCACGCTCAACATCGGCCCCGACGGAGGCAAGCCGATCGCCGTACCCCAGTTGAATCTCGGCCCTCTCGACGGCGGGCCGGGGCAGGCGCTCAACGTTGCCGAGACCTACGGGGTGAAGGTCGTGCGCGGGCCGCGTCGGGGATCGGAAGGCGCGGCGCTCACCCACGGAAGCGACACGTCGTTCACGAAGCCGACGGATTACATCGGATCGAAGACGTTTCCGGGTGGCTATGGCAACTACGCAAACCAGTACAAATACTCCAACGTGACGGTTCCGGGCTGTACGACTGCGGGCTCGCGCGTCTTCGTCGGACAGCGTAAAGAGCCGTTCGTAGTAAACCTCGGGACGATCTTCGATCTCGTGAATGCGCCGCCGGGGGTGATTACGGACATCGGGAGCCGCGGTCTCTTGAACGCCTCGAACCCCCTCGCGAACAAGAACATCACGACGATAGCGCTCGAAGTTCCCATCGCATGCCTCACGGCGGCAGGCAGCACCGATCCCGTCATTGGTGCATGGTCGACGGCGAGCGTTCGGCAGGCGCGCGTCATCAACCCGACGGCGACCTACGCGACGCCGGCGAAGGAGGGCGGCGCATGGGCGCAGGTATCGCGCCTCGGTCACCCCTTGATCAATGAGGTTATTATCGGCCTCAAAGACAAGGACAAGTGGAACTCGAGCGAGCCAAAAGACGACGCGACGAACTTCCTCGACTATGTGACGAATCCATCGTTGCCTGTGATTCTCGAAGCGCTCTTCGGCTCGGCCAGCGTGGTCGCGCCGACGCTCTATCCACGGGCTGATCTGGTCGCCGTGTTCCTCACGGGCGTTCCTGGCGTTACGAAGCCGACGACCGCGAATGCGAAGCCCTCCGAGCAGCTTCGCATCAATACGACACTGGGCACGCCCAGGGCGCTCGCAGCGCAGAACCCGCTCGGTGCAGCACAGTGCTTCCCGAATTCACGTCTTGGCTCGGCCACGACGAACCGCGACGCAGGTGGCGGAACGACGACGGTACAGCCGAGCGCGGCCGGCTGCGACCCCACCGGCTTTCCCAACGGCCGTCGCCCGATCGACGACGTCGTCGACATCTCCCTCACAGTGGCCATGGGCTACCTTCTCGACAGCAGTGTCGCTCCGAACAGTGGTGTCGTCTTTCACGACGCCATGGCGCAGGAGTCGATTACGTTCGATTCGGCGTTCCCCTATCTCACGAACCCCACGGGCGGCACGCCGTGAGAAAAGGTAGCCCATGACGAAGACGCGCATCTTCTTCTGCTTGGCCGTCCTCGCATCCTTCGGCGTCCTTGCGCTCCCGGGCTGCAACGACGACCCTGGGACGACGGTTCAGCCTCCGTATGATGGCGGTCCTCCGCCGGTCACGGGGGGCGGTGAACCCGACGGATCGACCTCGGACGGAGCAATCACTGGAGATGGTTCTACGAACCCCGACGGTGGTACCCGGGACTTCTCCGATTTCGTCAAAGTGCTCGTGAACACGCAGACCAACGCGACGTCCAAGCCAGCTTCGGTCGACGGGACCTTCACGGACCGGCAGACCCAAGCCGACTACCCGCCGGCGTTCTTTCAATAGCAGAGCGCCCTCACTTCTCCGCCCGCGCGTCGCAGTCCGATCGCCCCCTGAGACCTCAGGGCGGTCGGGCGACGCGCTTGCGCTCACGGTGGGTGTGAGGCGTCGGTCGTCAGGATCTTGTAGGCCCTCGTAACACCACACACGCCGTGATGCCGCCGATGCCGAGCATCATCTTCACGCCGACGTTGCTCGTGAGCGTGCGCGCCGTGGTGCCGACGAGCTGCTCGCGCCTGCGAATGCGCGGGTGAAATTCGGTTGTGGCGATGCCCGTGGGGAAGGCGACGCCTTCGCGCAATCCAAGGGCGAGGGCCGTGAGCTCCCACCCGCCGGAATTTGCCATTCCGTGACCGAGCTGCCCTTTGCGGGCGGTGATGGCGGTGCCATCGCCGACGTAGTCGTCGACGAGGGCGAGCTCGTTGAGATCACCCGGCGTGCCCGTGGCGTGCAGATCCATGACGGCCACGTCGTTGCGGGTGATTCCGGCGACCTCGTAGGCGCGCTCGAGCGCGCGCTTCGGGCCGCTCTTCGACGGCGTGATGATGTGCTCGGCGTCGGACGAGAGCGCTGCCGACTCGATGTAGGCGAGCGCCTCGAGGCCGTGCTCTTTCGCCCATGCGTCGTCGCCGATGATCCAAATGCACGCGCCGCCCGACATATGAGTTCCACGAAGCGACGTGAACGGATGGTTCACCTCTCCGGTCGCGGGCATCACGCGGGCGTCGTAAAAGGCGGCCGCCAGGGCTGCGTCGGGGCGCGGATCGGTCGATCCGACAATCGCGAGCTTCGCCTCGCCCCTGGCGATGGCGCTCATCCCCACCGAAATCGCGACGCCGAACGTGGAGCACGCCCCAACGGGTGCGAAGGACGCGCCGTGAATCTCCAGAAGCATGGTGATCTGCGCGGCCGGCGAGTTTTGGATATTCCAAATGAGGTCGGGCTTCACCGACGTCCACGGCGGCGGCGGGCAGCCGATTTCATCGGCGAGCTGCCTATGGGCACGAGAACGTGCGCGCATCGCCGAGAGATGGCCGCTTTCGTCGTCGGTATTCTGAATGGCAAGTTTCTCGATTGCCGAATAGCGAACGAGGTGTGCGTGCAGCTCGGCGGAGCGCTCGGACCAGTACGCGCTCCAGACGTCGAGCGCCTCGTGACGCTCTTCGCTGTCGACGGGGAGCCCCGCGGGGTTGGGCGGTGGAGCGGGGGTTGGCGTCTCTTCGCCTGCCTCGAACCTTCGCAGCGCCGCGCACTGCGCCGGCTGCGACCAGAAGCGGTTCCATGCGCGCGTCGCCTTCTCGAGCGAGCGACTGGCAGCATAACTTTGCGGCAGATCGCCAACGCCGGAGCCGACGTAGACGTGGCACGCGCCGTCGAGCTCGCGCACACGGGCTTCGAGGCCAGGCTGCGTCGAGAGCGCCTGAATCGTCGCGCCGACGGTGAACTGAACGTTGTCCCCCATCTTTTTCTGGAGGCGCGTCGCGTAGGCGTCGCCGTGACGCTCACTTATCCACGATGCGTAATCGTCGAACGCGAAGCTCGGATCGCCCACGGCGAAGAGCCCGGCGCCGAGCTCGGGGCGCGCGGCCGGCGCGAGCGCGCTTCGGCCATTTCGCAGCAGGTCCGCGAAGGACTGAACATTCCGAGCACCGGGCGCGACAACCCCCCAACCGTAAATTCCGATTCGACTGCTTTGCACGCGTGCAGGATATCCGACAGCCTCCGACTTGGATAGCAGGAGGCCGCAGCGTCGTGCGCCGTTAAAATCGCGCGCCCACGCCCGTCATCACACTTGCCGAGAAGAGGCCGCGGAGGCCGTTCTCTTCCTGGAGGAAGCTGCCGCGACCTCCCAGTGTGATGTCGCCGAACACGGCGCGCTGCCCTGCACCTGCCGTGGCCGCGCGCAGCCCCACGCTCACTTCGGGACCCGCGACGAAGGCGCGCTCGCTCCGTTTCGTGGTGTAGCCGTCACGTTCGAGGGCGCTCGCACCCGCATCACGCCGCGCGAGCGTTTGAAAGAGGACGCCCGCGTGGCCGCCCGCGCCGGCGTGGAGCGTCATAAACGTGCTCACGGGCAGGCGCACCTCGGCGCCGAGGCGCCCGCGCGCGCCGTAAATGCGTTCGTCGTTGACGGCGGTCTCGGGGGAGCTCGTCTCGACGGCCCCGCCCGCGGTGACGGCAACGAAGCGTGTGAGGCCGAGGCCGTAATCGATACGCGCGCCTTGGCTGGTACCGAAACGGGCGCTCGTGCCCATCTCGTAGGCGAGGGAAATCTCGTTTTCGTGGCGCGATTCGCCCCCTTTTTGGGCAACGGCATCGAGGGAAACGGGGGTGAAGTCGCTTGCCCCTAAAAGCCGTACTTCGTTTTCGGCAACATCGATATGCGCGGCGCTCCCGAGGCCGCTCTCACGACGAAGGACGATGTAGCGACCTTGCGGAACGCGGAACGTCGTGGGGCGCGCGGGGGCGGCCCAGAGCTCGGCGAGAACGCTCTTCGAGCCAGCGGTGTAGACGAGATAATGCACGTCGCGCCCGCTCGGCAGCGACAGCCCCGAGAGCTTGGGGCGCGTCTCGGTCAGGACCACGGGTGACAGCTCGTGAAGGGCAATGGCCGCTTCGGGCTTCTGCAAGACGCCGCTGCTTTTCGACGACCGAATCATCGTTTGCGAATGGGCAAATGCGAAGCTCTCTTCGAGCGTTACTTGGGAGTCGCTGTTCGCATCGGCGGCGCCTCGAAGCCCGTTGAGCCACGAGTGCGTGAAGATGGCCCCTTCGAGCTCGTCGGACTCTTGCGCGCTCTCACCCTCGCTCGATGCGTGGAGCCACACGCTCCCCGTCGCCTGGGGCGTTGCCGCGAGGGAGATGGCAAAGGGCTCTTCGGCGTTGAACCCCTTGTCGCGATTCGTGCGGCATGCGTCCGTGACGACGATGCGCAGCGCAGCGTGGACGCTCGCGAGCTCGCTTTGCACGTCGGTCAGGAGTACCCGCTCGTTTCCCAAGTGAATCGCGTCGCGATCGCCGTGACCACTGAAGTAGAAGACGACCGTGACCTCGCCTTCGCGGTGACGCGCCGCTTCGTCGCGCACGCGCGCAATGGCGGCGAAAAGCTCGGCGCGCGACGGCTCGCGAAGCACCTCGGCATCGCGCGCACGGACGCCGCCGTAGCCGACGAACGTTTCGCGGACCCGTGCCGCGTCGCTCGTCGCGAAGCGCAGCGGTCGCTCGGCGGCGAGACCCCGTTGGCTTCCCACGGCAATGAGAAGGCGAACGGG
>JANXMC010000732.1 GCA_025354825.1 Myxococcales bacterium | reverse complement strand
CGAGTTCACGCCCGAGGCGCGCAGAGCCGATCCGCAGCTTCTTTTGAGCGGCTACCAGCACGCCGCGCTCACGCTCAATTTCATCCGCTCGCTCAGCGCCGGCGGCTTTGCCGACTTGCACCACCCCGAGTACTGGGATCTCTCGTTCTTCGAGCAGGCCGATCTCCCGCCGGAGCTCCTCGCCGAATACCAGCGAACGAGTCAGCAGCTCGCCGAGTCGCTTCGCTTCATGGAGGCGCTTGCGGGCCAGACGATCGACGACCTCACGCGCGTCGAGTTTTTCACGAGCCACGAAGGGCTCAACTTGCTTTACGAGTCGGCGCAGACGCGGCTGGTTCCGCGGCGCCCTGGCCACTACTGCCTCACCACGCACATGCCGTGGATTGGCGAGCGCACGCGTGACATCGACGGCGCGCATATCGAGTTCTTTCGGGGGATTCAAAACCCCATTGGCGTGAAGCTCGGTCCCAAGGCGAAAGCGGACGAGGTCGAGCAGCTCATCGAACGGCTGAATCCCACCGACGAGGCGGGGAAGATCGTTCTCATCACGCGCATGGGGGCGACGAAGATCGCGGACGCGTTCCCGCCCCTGCTCGAGGGCGTGCGGAGGACGGGGCGGCGCGTCTTGTGGGTCTCGGACCCGATGCACGGCAATATGGTGACGACTTCCACGGGGCTAAAAACCCGCAATTTCGATGAGATTTTGCGCGAGGTCGAGCTCTCCCTCGACATTCACGCGCGGGCCGGCTCCACGCTCGGCGGCGTGCACTTCGAGCTCACGGGCGACGACGTGACCGAGTGCATCGGCGGAGCCGCGGGCGTGACCGAGAACGATCTCGACAAGAACTACGCGAGCCTGTGCGACCCGCGCCTCAACTACCGCCAGGCACTCGAAATGAGCTTCCGAATTGCGCGCAAAATGGGCGGAAAGCGCCCAACGCTTCCGCCCAATCCGTAATCAAAATACGCGTGTGTCGATAACCGACGTTCGAAACTCGGTTATCGGCATTCTTGAGATTTCGTCGCGGCCGCGGCGGGGTTCGCCTCGCAGCGGCCGGGTGTCGTGAACGCGCACGTCTGCCAGAGGCCGTCGATTCCGCAGGGGACGATCCCCATGAACCCTTCGCCAGAGCAGGCGAAGCCGCTGTTGGTGCACTTGGCTTCGGTGTAGCGCTGGGTTGCGCGGCCGTCGCAGTCGAAGTCGAAGTTGCCGCAGCGGGTGTTGCGCGTGAACCACGCCGACGTGGTGCGTGGGTAGACGTCGGAGTCGAGATCGCAGCAGTCGTCGCCGCCGCAGGCGATCGACCGATGGCCGTCGCCGTCGAGATCGCACGCCGTGGGGGCGCTGGTCTCGGGCGCGGCGTCGACGACGACCACGGGCGGGCGTGCGTCGGGCACGACGACGGGAGGCGCGGCTTCGGCCTCGGACGCGTCTTGCGCCGCGGGCGCCGCATGCGCATCTGCATCGACGGCGGGCGGAGCGGTCGCATCGACCGTCTCGCCAAAGGGCGGCGTGACGGTCGGCACGTCCATGAGACCGCTCTCGTCGAGGCCGCACGCCGAGAGAGAGGCGCACGCGAGCACGAGGCCAATCGGAAAGGCGAGCGCGCGGCGGAACGCGCCGTGCCACGTGCACTGGTACTGCGACGTCATCCGGATTCGTCTCCTCGATCTCGCGATTACTGCAGAACGCCGCTCGCCGCCAGGAGCGCGACGGCCACGCCGAGGAGGCTCTCGCCCGCGATGACACCCGAGGCGATAGGGGTCGTGAACCGCGCACCTGCCGACGGATTTATCTTCTTCAAGACGAACGCCAACAGCGCCCCCGCGAACATCGACATCGAATTGAAGGCGGGAATCACGAACGCGAGGCCAATGCCCATCGCCGACGGAATGTACGATTGGTATTTAGGAAACGCCCGCTCGAGGAGCGGCAGCACAATTCCGATGACCCCGCCGACGACCATCCCCCAGCGGGCCGTGGGGTGGAGCGACGAGGCGCCGTGCGCCAGAAGCTCGGCGACCCCTTTCCAAACCTGCGCGGCGGGGGCCGGGAAGCGGTCGCTCCCGAGCGCCTCGGGGGTGGGGATGAGCTTGTAGAATGCAGGAACCACGACGATGCTCCCCACGACCGTCCCGCCGAGCTGCGCGAGAAACTGCTTTCGTGGATTTGCCCCCAAAAGATAGCCCGATTTGAGATCGGTCAGCAGATCCGCGGAGCTCGCCGCCGAGGCGGCCGTGATGCTCGCAGTGGTGAGATTGGTGACGATGTTCGACGGCGCCAGGATGCCGTAGGTGAGCTGCGTCACCTTGCCGAGGGGGCCAATGGGGGTGAGGTCGGTCTCGCCCATGGCCCGGCACGCGACGATTGAGAGAACGAACGAAAGCCCAACGGCGACGAGGCTCAAAAGTGGATGAATCCCGAATGCGAAGTAACCAATCGACATAATCCCAGTCGACGCCGTTGCCATTCCGAGAACGAACCAAGAGATGGGGACTTCGATTGCGGCCAGCGGATCGTCACGGTCGCGACTTTGCGCCGTGCGCGGTGCGATGATTTTCATCAGATCGCGTAGGGCACGGGTGATCGAGCCCCACTGCATCGCGAAGCTCAGAAGGCCCGACGTGACCATCATCGAGGTGCCTATCCAGAGGCTCCACGAGACGATGCCGCGAAAGCCCAAATCTTTGATCGCGCCGTGCTCTTTCGCCCACGGCGCGAGGACGCCGTAGTTGAAGATCGCCGCCGCGCACATCGACGCCGTCGTGCGAAGGCCGATGATCGCGCCCGCGCCGACCATGATGAGGGAGCCTTCGAAACCGATCGTGTAGCGGACCGCCGGGACGCCACCGATGAGCAGACCGGGGATCGGGAGCGTGCCGGGGAGCACGCTGAGCTTCGTGAGAAACGCGAGGACGCCTGTTTTTGCGACGGCGTGGGCATCGCGCAGCCACGCGACGATGGCGCCGATGCCCATTGCGAGAAAAAGCACGCGGGCCTTGTCGATGGCGTCGGACCCCGCGCCGTACAGGGAGCGCAGCGTCTCCGCGGCGGCCGTTCCCGTGGGGAACGTGAGCCGCTCGATATTGACCATTTGGCGCTTCATCGGAATGGCGATGACGGTGCCGAGAACGGCAATGCAGAACGTCCACCCCATGAGGACCGGCCACGGCAAGTGGTGACCGGTCGTGATGAGCAGCGCAGACATCGCCGACATGATGGTCGTACCCGTCGAGTAGCCCGCAGAGGAGGCCGTCGACTGCATCGCGTTGTTTTCGAGAATCGTGAGATTCGACCCGAAGAGACGCGGGGCAATTCGGGAAAGCGTCGAATAGGTCGCGAAAGACAGAATGCAGGCTGTAATCGAGACGCCGAGAGACCAGCCCGTTTTCAGGCCGATATACAAATTCGACATCGCCATCACGGCGCCGAGCACGCTCCCCACGACGAAAGCGCGCACGGTGAGCTGGGGGACGTCACCGCGGTAGACGGTGCGGTACCACTCGGCCTCGGGGTCGGCGTGCGGAGTGCCGAGCTCGGCGCCTGTCGCCGCCGTGAGTGCGGTGACATCGATGTTCGACGCAGGCGAGTCCGACGATATGGCTGTCGTGACTCGCGCGGGCGTCGGAGGGGCGGCCATAGGGGGCCCCGGGTATACCTAAAAAATCAGGTCGCCCAGGGCCTGATTCGCCAAAGAGACAGGGCAATTTCTCGTCCCATTTCAAGATTCGCCGTGAGGCGGCTCTTCGGCGCTTCGACCGGCTTCGGGGCGATCGGCGCCTGTACGAGAACAGGAGCGTCGAGGCGATCCTTGAGAATCTCCGCCATGACGCGGCTCACGTCGCGATCGCTCTCCATGCAGTGAAGCGAGAGGCGGCGCGCGAGATCGTTGGGGAGGTAGACGGTCATCTCGCGAAAGGCGCGGCCGTCGGTCGTCGTGACGACTTCGTCGAGAGCCGGCGACGGCGCGGTTACGGCCGAAGACGGCACCGCGCTAAGGCCGCGGGAAGGCGGCGAAACGTGGGCCTCGGAGTGCGCGGCGGCTGCGACGCCACCACCATTGATGAATGAGTCGACGTCAGCTTGCGGCGGCTTGCGCAAGGTAACAGCCACTTGTTTCTTTGCCATGGAACAAGGTCTCCAGTTCGTCGAGTAGGGTTCGGATTTCGGATGCGGCGTTGTCTCGCGGCGAGAATCCCGTCGGGCCCTGCCCGGCGGCGATGGCTTCCTGGTACGCGACCCGGTAGCCGAGCTCGGTCGACAGCACCGGAAGGCCCGACGCTTCGAGGACGTCGCGCGCCCCCTTGCCGAGGGCCGTGCGGCTCTGTTTGCGTGTGATGAGCACGCACGCTTGAAGGGTCTCGCGCATCGTGCGCGCCTCGGCGATGACGTCGAGCGACGCGGTGAGCGCCCACGCATCGGCTGCCGAGGGGCCGCAGGGCAATATCGCAATATGGGAAACCATAAGGGCCGACCGCTGCACGTCGCCGTGGCGCGGCGGGCAGTCGATAATCGTGAGATCGTAATTCTTCGAGAGCGTCGGGAGCTGATCGGGCTTGTGCATCGTTGCGCCCATCGCGATCACCGTGGGCGTCGGATGGCCGGCTTCGGCCGCGACGTCGCCCCAAGTGCGCGCCGTCCCCTGCGGGTCGGCGTCGACGAGGAGGACCCGAAGCCCTCGCTCGAGGCCCGCCACGGCGAGGCCAATGGCTGTTGTGCTTTTTCCAACTCCGCCCTTTTGCCCCGTCAGCGCGATGATCATGTGCTGTCGCTATCGGAACGCCCCACCGGTGGTCCAATTTCCTGCAACGCGTCGTAAGCTCGGGGCCGCACCGTGCCGACTCCCTTCCCCTCCCCACGCCGCATTTCCGCCGCTCTCGTCGCGATCGCGCTCACGTCCGCCCCCTTACGCGACGCCCGCGCCGACGAGTGGCTCGGTCGCGACAAGGCGCTCCACTTCGGTGCGTCGGCCATCATCGCGGGGGGCGCCTACGGCGTGAGCGCGCTCGTTCTCGAGCCGCGGTGGGCGCGCGTCGTCGTGTCGGCGACGGTGGGGCTGAGCGTTGGCGCGGCGAAAGAGCTCTACGACCTCGCCGGCCGCGGCGACCCGTCGTGGAAAGACTTCACGTGGGACGCGATCGGCACGGTGGTCGGCGTCGGAGTCGCGCTCTTAATCGATTACGCCGTTCGCGGCTCGAACCCCGAAAAGGCCACGTCGGAAGCTGCAGCGCAAATGCAGAGTCTGCCGTGGCGCCCGGGCCTTCGTGCTGGCGGTGCGGTGATTCGCTTTTAGGCTTTGGCGCCGTGCCCGCCGATGCCGTCGAGCACCGCGAGGGCCTTGGGCGGCAGCTTGAGGGTTGCGGCCTTGAGGTTCTCGCGAAGGTGCGCGACCGACGACGTGCCCGGAATGAGCAACATGTTCGGCGCGCGATGGAGAAGCCACGCGAGAGCAACCTGCATCGGCGTCGCTTCGAGCGACTTCGCGGTGGCCTCGAGCTCGGTCGATTGAAGCGGCGTGAATCCGCCGAGGGGGAAAAACGGCACGTACGCGATTCCCTGCTTCGCGAGCGAATCGACGAGAGCATCGTCGCTGCGAAGGGCAATGTTGTAGAGATTCTGCACGCAGACGATCTCGGTCATCGTCTGCGCTTCTTCTATTTGCTTCGCGGTCACGTTGCTTAGGCCGAGATGGCGAATCAACCCTCGGCTCTTCAGCTCGATGAGCCTTTGCAGCGGGCCGGCGATCGACCCTTCGCTCGGCCCCTGAACCCCACCGACGCGAAGATTCACGATGTCAACCGCGTCGACGCCGAGGTTTCTGAGGTTGTCGTGAATGCCGCTCTCGATCTCCGTCGGAGCGAGCGCCGGCAGCCACGACCCGTCGGCGCCGCGGCGTGCGCCAATTTTGCTTACGATGACGAGCCCCTTCGAATACGGATGAAGGGCTTTTTTGATGATTTGATTGGTGACGTGGGGGCCGTAAAAGTCGCTCGTATCGATATGATCGACGCCGGCAGCGATCGCTTCGCGAAGCACGGCCAAGGCCGCGGCTTCGTCTTTCGGCGGACCGAAGACGTGGGGGCCGGCGAGCTGCATCGCGCCGTAGCCCATTCGCTTCACGGTGAAGGACGTGCCGGGGAACGTGAACGTGCCCCCGAGATTCGCGGAATCGGTCATGGCGGTGCCTCCCAAGGCAGTGACGTCAGGTCGAAGGGAGGTTGGATTATGCGCGTAACTTTACACGCGTCAAGTTATCGCGGCGGCGAAATAAGAGCGCGTTGGAGATCTTCGGCGAGCTCGTCGATGTTCGGCCAATCGACCCCCGGCTTGTTGATGCGGAACGAGACAAGCCCGTGAAGGCTCGCGCCGAGAAGCAGGGTGAGGCGGCGCGCGTCGGCCTCGGACGCGTTCGGGAGAATCTCGCGAATCAGCTCGATGGTGCGGACGTGCATCCACCCCCCGAAGGCCGCCATTTTCGGATCGTCGAGGCGCGGAATCGCGCGCCCCTCATAAAGGACTTTGTAGTGCCCCGTTCGCTCCGCGCCGAAGCGCACGTAGGCGAGCGACCGCGCGAGGAGCTTTTCCCACGCTCCGCCGCCTGCCGCTGCGACCGCTGCCTCGGCGGCATCGCGCAGCGCCGCCTGCTCGGCAAAGAGCGCTTCGAGGACCGCCAGCAGGAGCACGCTCTTGTCGCTGAAATGGAGATAGACCGACGGCGCGGAGATCTTCGCCTCCTTCGCGACAGCGCGGAGGGAGAACGGCTCGTCGTCGCCGAGGCGCTCGAGAACGCGAATCGCGGCGTCGACGATCTCGGCGCGAAGAAGCTCGCCCTCGCCTCGCCGATTTCGCTGCCGCATTTCGCTATATTTAGCAAAGACGCGCGCGGTAGGCTCGCGAAATACCTATGACGGCATCACCGAGAGCACTCATTACGGGCGGCGCAGGGTTCATCGGATCGCACCTGGCCGAGCGCCTTTTGCGCGAAGGGTACAAGGTTCGCGTCCTCGACAATCTCACCACGGGCAAAACCGAGAACCTCGCGGCAATTGCCAAGGATGTCGAGCTCGAGGTGGGCGACGTTCGGGATCAGCCGTTCGTCGATTACGCAGTACGGGACTGCGACGTGGTGTTTCACGAAGCGGCAATCGTCTCGGTGCCGTACTCGGTCGAGCAGCCGCAAGAGACCCACGACGTGAATCTGCAGGGGACGCTCAACGTGCTGCAGTCTGCGCGAAAGCGCGGCGTTAAGCGCGTGGTTTTCGCCTGCTCGGCGGCCGTTTACGGCGAAGAGCCTACGATGCCGAAGCGCGAGACGATGGCGCCTGCGCCCGTCGCCCCCTACGGCGTCGAGAAAATGGCGAGCGAGCTTTATCTCGGCGCGTGGAGCGCGCTTTACGGCGTAGAAACGGTGTCGCTTCGGTATTTCAACGTCTTCGGCCCGCGGCAAGATCCGAAGTCGGCCTATTCGGGAGTCATTAGTATTTTCGTCGATAGGGCACTTCGGGGCACGACGCCCGTCATCTTTGGGGACGGCTCGCAGTACCGCGATTTCGTTTATGTCGACAACGTCGTCGAGGCGAACTTCCTCGCGGCGACACGACCGGGTGTTTCCGGGCGCGCGTACAACGTCGGTTGCGGCGCGCAGACGAGCCTCAACGACCTGCTTGGCATGATCGGGAAAGCCGCAGGCACGACGCTCACGGCGACCTATCAGCCCGCCCGTGCAGGCGACATTCACGCGTCGCTCGCCGACATCACACGCGCACGCGACGAGCTTGGCTACGTGCCCAAAGTGTCTGTCGAGGAGGGGCTCGCGCGCCTCGTCGCCCACGTGAAACGCGAACGCGCCGGGGCGTCGTGACGAACGGCGGTCGCGACGACGATCGCGCGCAAATCCTGCTGCGCAAACGGCCGCAGCGCGGTTTGCCAATTGCGCCGGTGGCGAGCCCAGCGCGCCTTCGGCTGCCGCTCGCCGACGACGCGCGCCCGCAAGACGTGCGGGCGCGGCCGATCTATGCGGTATGGGAGGTGACACTCGCCTGCGACCTCGCATGCCGGCATTGCGGCTCGCGCGCCGGGAGCGCCCGCCCCGACGAGCTGACCACGGCCGAGTGTTTGAATCTCGTCGATCAGATGGCCGACCTCGGCGTGAAAGAGGTGACCCTCATCGGCGGCGAAGCGTACCTCCGCGACGACTGGACGGAGATCGTCCGCGCCATTCGCGCGCGGGGGATGCAGTCGACCATGACGACAGGCGGTCGTGGTCTCACGTCGGCGCGCGCGCAGGCTGCGGCCGACGCGGGGCTGCAGAGCGTGAGCGTGAGCGTCGATGGGCTCGAGGCGGTGCACGATCGGCTGCGCGGCGTGAAAGGGTCCCACGCGGCGGCGTTCGTGGCCCTTCGCAACCTGCGCGACGCGGGGCTCAAGGTCTCGGTGAATACGCAGATCAACCGCCTGTCGATGCCCGAGCTCTTCGAGCTGCTCGAACAGATCATCGCCGAGGGGATTCACAGCTGGCAGATTCAGCTCACGGTCCCCATGGGGCGCGCGGCCGACGAGCCCGAAGTGCTTCTGCAGCCCTACGACATGCTCGAGCTTTTTCCCCTTTTGGCGAAGTTCAAAGCACGCTGCGACGAATCGAACGTGCGCCTCTGGCCGGGGAACAATATTGGCTACTTCGGGCCGTTCGAATCAACCCTTCGAGGCACCCTCCCGCGTGGGCACATGGCCTCGTGCGGCGCCGGCCGTGCAACCTTGGGAATCGAGGCGGACGGCGCAATTAAAGGGTGCCCGTCGCTTCCGACAGAGGCGTGGGTCGGCGGCAACGTGCGCGAGCATAGTCTCCGCGACATATGGGAAAAAGCGACCCCACTTCGGTATACGCGCGATCGCACCGTGGACGACTTATGGGGCTTTTGCCGAACTTGCTATTACGCCGACGAGTGCCGCGCGGGGTGCACGTGGACGTCGTTCGTGACCTTTGGCAAACCGGGCAACAACCCCTATTGCCACCACCGCGCGCTCGAAATCGATCGCACGGGGCAGCGCGAGCGGCTCGTGCAGGTCGAGGCCGCACCGGGGACGCCCTTCGATCACGGCACCTTTACGCTCCAGCTTGAGCCGCGCGGCCCGACGCATGCATGACAGGGCGGGATGAGCACCCACGACCACACGCCTACGCCGATCGCAGCTCCGGAAGACCTCGGCGACATCGTTCACGACAAGACCCACGAGCACGTTGTCGACGCCGTCACTCTCGGTCCGACTGCGCTCACGCAGCGGCTCGATGCGCTCGACGACGAATGGCCGACGGACCGCGTGGTGGGGCTCGGCGCAGCGGTGGTTGCCGCGACGGGGATCGCCCTGGCCGCGGCACATAGCCCCAGGTGGCTCGCGCTCACCGGCGTCGCTCTGGCGACGTTGGCGCAGCAGTCGCTTCTCGGATCGTCTCCGGCGTCCCTTGCGCTTCGTTACGCGGGGTTTCGTTCGTCGCGCGAGATTGACGTCGAGCGGTGTGCCCTGAAAGCGCTCCGTGGCGACTTCCGCAAGATCGCCCCGCCGCGCGCCCACCCGAGCGGCCGCGCCACGCAAGCGCTGCTCGCGTCCGAGTCGTGAGCGCGCGCCTGACTGGCCGGCGCGCCTAAAGTCTGTCGTCGAGAAGCACCGATTTCGGATTCGGCTTGGACGACGGCGCGGTGGAGAGCGCGGCTGGCGCCACGTGCGTTTGTGCGGCGTGCTTCACGGTCGTCAGAGGCGCGACCGCCACCGACGGCTTCGACGCAGGCGCGACGGCGGTGGCGGCGGTGGTG
>JANXMC010000835.1 GCA_025354825.1 Myxococcales bacterium | reverse complement strand
TCTTTTTTGGGCGGCGTGGAATGAGGCGCGTCGTCTCGTTGACTTCGGCGATCGCGAGGCGCTATCGTCCTTCGGCCAGGCGCGCATTCGTCACGATTTGCAGTCCGCGCTTCGTCAGTAGCACCGCAGTTTCCAACCCCGCGTGCGGGGCATGATCCAGAGAAAAAGGAGCTTCGCGGATGTTCGTTTCGCTTCTGAGTGGTGCGCCGGCGAGTGGCGGCAATAGCGGGTTGATGGGAGCGTTCAAAGAGAACCCCACCTTCCTCTCCATCAATCTCGTCGTGAGCGCGGTCGTCATCGCGGTCATCATCGAGCGGGCCGCGTTCCAGCTCGGCAAGTACCGCGTGAACTCGAAGGAGTTCTTCGCGCAAATCAAGAAGCTTGTGACCGCGGGCAACATCGACCGCGCCATCAAGCTGTGCGACGCGGGTGACTACCCGACGCTGCAGCTCGTGAAGGCCGGCCTGACGCACGCCAACAAGGGGCCCGACGAGATCGACGCCGCGATGAGCGAGAAGATTGGCGAGCTCAAGCCCGCCGTCGAAAAGCGCGTCGGCTCGCTCTGGTCGCTCGCAAACATCGCGACCCTCATCGGCCTCCTCGGCACGGTGTTCGGTCTGATTCACACGTTCGGCGCCGTCGCGTCGCCCGGCCTTTCGGCTGGCGACAAGCAGCGCATCCTCGCGAACGGCATCGCGGAGGCCATGTACAACACGGCCTTCGGCCTCGGCATCGCCGTTATGTGCATGATTGCGCACTTGATCCTGCACCAGCGCGCGAAGAACATTCAGCACGATCTGGACGCAACGCAGGAGCGCATCTTCAACCTGCTCACGATCCAGACGCGTCCGGGCTCGTACTGAGCGGGGGCGCGCATGGCCGAGACGCCTGAAAAGCTCAGCGCCGCCCAGCGGAGCAAGATCCGCCGGCTGTCCGCCACGAGGGAGCTCGCCCCCGACGAAGAGGGCGGTGAGCTCAATATCGTCCCCTTCCTCGACATCATCATGAACGTGCTGATGTTCGTCCTCGCGACGGTCAGCGTCACGTTCACCTCGTCGTTCGACACCGCGCCTCCCCGGCGCGGCGGTGCCCAGGGCAGGCCTCCGACGACGGTCTCGCTCGGCCTCACGGTCATCGTCGTTCCCGACGGCTTCAGCATCAAGGCGCGCGGCGGCAACGTCGGTCCGGGTTGCAGCGACGTCGGCACCGGCCTCGCGCTCAGCAAGGCCAATTTGAACGGCAAGCAGGACTACGACTACCCGGGCCTCACGGCCTGTGCGCGCAAGCTAAAAGGGCTTTCGGAAGACTTCAAAGGCGAGACCCAAGTGGCCCTCACCGCGAACGCCGAGATTCCCTACCAGGTCGTCGTGAGCACCATCGACGCCTTGCGAAAGACGGACGACGGAGAAGAGCTCTTTCCCGAGGTCAACTTCGGAGTCGCGAAATAGCCATGGCAAACGAACCGCCCGCGAACGAGGCTGCACCGGCGGCTGGCAAGCCGTTCTCTGCGGCCGAGCCGCAGAAGCCGGCCAGCATGGCGACGTACAAGCGTTTGCTCCGCAAGGAGATCAAACGCCGCGCCGCCGAGCCGGAGATCAACTTCCTGAACATCACGGCGATGATGGACATGATGACCATCATCCTCGTCTTCCTCCTGAAGACGATGTCGGCGTCGAACGCGGCGATCCCGCAGTCGGCCGACCTTCAAATGCCAAAGAGCGTGCTGTCGACGGAAGCGTCGCAGGACGGTCTCGCGGTCGTGATCTCGAAGTCGCAAATCATCGTCGACGACCACCCGGTGGTGCCGGTTCCGGCGCTCCCGGCGACGGCCATCGAGGCGAAATACAAGCGAAGCGGCCCAGGCGATTTGTACATCGTCCC
Organism: Myxococcales bacterium; assembly: GCA_025354825.1. GTDB lineage: Bacteria > Myxococcota_A > Polyangia > Polyangiales > Polyangiaceae > JANXMC01. The sequence continues at coordinate 7,818 of JANXMC010000835.1, read as the reverse complement.
CCTCGCGAACGCGCTTCAGTCGTGGCGAGAGCGCGACAAGCAGGTGCGCCTCGCGACCGGCAAAGACGCATCGACGAGCGAAGCGATCATCGTCGCCGACGCCCAGACGCCCTACCGAATCCTCATCGAGGTGCTCTTCACCCTCGGCGAAACCGAGTTCGGCAAATTCCACATGATGGTTCTGCAAGGAACGAAAGTTCCCGCCCCCTAACCGTCACCATGGCGATGGACGAAGCGGATGACGGCGCGGCAAAAACCGCCCTCATCCGCTTCTACCTTTTTAAACCCCCAGTCCCACTCTCGCTCCCCCCCGCGTCCCCCGAGAGCGCACTCAGCCGGCGTTGCGATGAGCGCGTGGCTAGGAAGGCTGAGCGATGCTTACGTCCTGCAGGCGGCGCGATGCCGAGCGACGCCACACGCTCCGCAGCAGCCGCGTGAGTGCGCTCAGAAGCCGACGCAGAGCAGCCCTGCGTAGCAGCAGGACGTTGCGGTGCACCCGGTCGAGCAGTCGGTGTAGTTGCCGCTGGCGAGCAGAGCGAGAGCAAGAATCGCGATTGTAGAGTCGTTCGGATCGCAGACGGTGGCTTGGCCGGTGGGCGGCGTCGTCGTGCCTGTATCGGGCTCCTCGACGGGCGGCGGGCCCGTGTCGGGGAAGGCGGAGCCGCCCGAGTCGAGGACGGTGCCGCCCCCGGAATCGACGACGGGCGTGCCCGCGTCGGGCTTCGAGGTGCTGCCGCCGCTGTCGCGCGTAGTTGACGCGTCAACCCGTTTGCCGGCATCGGCCGTGGCATCCGCGCCGTCGACGACGGGCACGCCCGCGCCGTCGTCCGTCCCTTCGCCAGATGCCGCGCAGCCCGCGCCGGCGGTGCTCGTGAAGGCTGCGACGCATGCCGCGAGCACGAACCCTGTGGCGGAGAACTTCACCGAGCCACGCCTCGCGCGATGCAAGCCTTGACGCATGGGCCTAGGGTCTAGCCGGCACTCGCCGTGCGGGCTCGGTCGAAGCAGGGGTGAGACGCACGCAGGACGACTGCAAACGTCAGCGGAACGCCAGGCCAGGGCGCCGCGTCGGGCTCACGTAGGAGCGCCGCATCGACACGTTCATCAAGAGGCCGATGCCGACGAAGATCGTGAGCACGCTCGACCCGCCGTAGGAAAAGAGCGGCAGCGTAACGCCGACCACCGGGAGAATTCCGGTGACCATGCCGAGGTTGAAGAACGCGTGCCAGAAGATGAGCGCGCCGACGCCAACGGCGATGACGGCGCCGAAGCGATCGCGCGCCGTCGACGCGATGCGAATGGCCCAGAGAATGAGAAACCCGTAGAGGAAGATCAGAAGCGCGCAGCCGAGAAAGCCCCAGTCTTCGGCGTAAACGGCGAAGGGGAAATCGCTGTACTGGTCTGGCAAAAAGAGAAACTGGTTCTGCGTGCCGCGCATGAAGCCGCTGCCCGAGAAGCCGCCGTTACCGATGGCGACGCGCGCGTGGTGCGCGTGCCAGTTCGACCCGAGGATGTTCGCCTCCGGGTTCAAGAACGAGGTCACGCGCTGCTTTTGGTACTCCTTGAGCACGTACATCCAGACGACGGGCACGGCGACGGCGCCCGCAACGGCCAGGGTGGTGAGGCTTTTCAGGGAGATGCGCATGAGGGCGCAGATTGAGCAGAAGATCAGTGCGTGGATGAGCGCGGTGCCGAGATCGGGCTGGCGCAAAATCAGCAGCGTGGGCACTGCCGTGAGGAGGGCCGGGCCTAGGAGATCGCGGAGCTGACGGCCTTCGCTTTTCGGGTCGTCGTGGAGATATTTCGCGAGCGCGATGATGAGTCCGAGCTTGGTGAACTCACTCGGCTGCAGGCTGAACGAGCCGATGTAGATCCATCGCGAGCTGCCACGTATGTCGCGCCCGAGCACGAAGACGAGCAGGAGCAGTACGACGCCGCCGGCGTAGAGGATGTAGCCGAGTCGCTCGTAGTGCCGGTAGTCGATCGCCGCGACGAAGGTCGCGAGGATGCCGCCGACCACGAGCCAGTAGACCTGCTGGATGTACATGTCCTGCAACCCGAGCTTCGCGACGCTCGTTGCAGAATACAAGTTGATGACCCCGATGACGGCGAGCAGGGACGCGACGATGAACAGCGCCCAGTCGAAGTGGTCGCGGGCGCGGCCGCCGAAGTCGCCGCCGTCGAGAAGAGAGCCGCGCATGCTCATTGCGGCGGGTCTTCCGCGGCGGGCGCATCGAGGGGCGGGAGCGGCTCGGCCGGCTCCCGCGCAGGCAACGGCGCTGCGGGCGCGACGGCGACCGCTGCGGGGGCCGTCGGCGTTCCGGGCGCGCTCGCAGTCTTGCGCGCGGGGGCGCGTGCCGGCGCCTCACGCCCCGCGCGTACGGCCGCGAGGCGTTGGTACTCTCGCACCACGGCGATGGCGACGGGCGCGGCCTGCGTCGGCCCCGCGCCGCCGTGCTCGACGAGCGCGACGACGGCGATCTCGGGCGCCTTCGACGGCGCGAAGGCGGCAAACCACGCGTGGTTCTGCGCGTAGTACGCCGCGAGCTTCGGGTCGTCCTCCGGCTTCGCGACGTAGCCCGTCTGCGCGGTGCCGGTCTTCCCTGCGATGTCGAGGCTCGGATCGCGAACACCCCACGCGGTGCCTTTTGGGTCGTTCACGACGGAGTAGAGGCCGTCGTAAATGCGCGCGAGATTCTCGGGCTTCACGTTGACCTGCTGCCGCACGCGCGGCGGAAAGTCTTGCACGACGGAGCCGTCGCTCGTCTCCACGGCGCGAACGATCTGCGGCGAGTAGAGCGTACCGCCGTTGGCCAACGCGCCGTAGGCCAGCGTGAGCTGCAGCGGCGTCACGGCCGTTGCGCCCTGACCGATGGCGGCGTTAATCGTGAAGCCCAGTCGGAACTGCCCGCGGTAGCGCATGGCGTACCAGGCGCGCGTAGGGATACGGCCGGCCGACTCGGGGTTCACGCCGACGCCGGTCTTCGAGCCGAGGCCGAAGTCGGTCGCGATCTTCGCGATGCGATCCATGCCGGCGAGCTCGGCGACCTTGGCGAAGTAGATGTTGCACGACTCGCCGATCGCCTCGCGCATGTTCACTTTGCCGTGGACGTGCGTGCAGCGGAACGCCTTGCGACCGAAGTTGATGAAGCCGTCGCAACGCTCGGTCTCATCGGGGTTCATCACGTTGTCCTCGAGGGCGGCGAGGGCCGAGAACGGCTTGAACGTCGACCCAGGCTGAAACGCGCCGGTGACTGTTTTGTCGAGGAGCGGCCGCAACGGATCGGAATACATTCGGCCGAAGGCCTCTCGAATGCGCGCGCGCCCACTGCCGCCGGAGAGGTCGTTGGGATCGAAGTCGGGCTTCGAATAGAGCGCGAGGATGCGGCCCGTGCGCACTTCGACGACGACGACGGCGCCGGCCGCGTGGGGGCGCATGGCGCGCTCGATGGCTTGCGTGAGCTCGATGTCGATCGTGAGACGAAGGTCGCGGCCGACGATCGCCTCCTGGCGCTTCGGAGCGTCGATGAGTCGCTCGGCCTCGGGCCCCGTGCGGTAGCGACCGCGCGCGTCGACGACGCGTTTTTCCCAGCCGCGCTGCCCCCGAAGGTAGCTCTCCCACGCGTGCTCGACGCCCGTTGCGCCGTGGGTATCGCCGACGTCGTAGTTGAGCGGATTGACCTGCCCTCGCTCGTCAGTCTTGAGCGCGTCGTAGCCTGCCGGCCGCACCTTCGAGAGCGTGTCGGCGTCGATCTCGGCGATGTAGCCGAGCATGTGCGCGCCGAGATTTTTGTACGGGTAATAGCGAACGGGGACAGCGACGATCTCGGCGCCCGCGAGCTCGGTCTGGTGCTGGCGAAGCTCGGCGACGATGTCGCGCGGCACGTCTTCGCGCACGAGCATCGCGCGCCAGCACGGCGACGTCTTCGGGTCACGGCCGCCGCGTCGACCCGGAGTGTCTTCATCGCCTGCGCACGCGGCGCGAATGCGCGCTTCGAAGCGCGACCTGTCGGCGGGGTTCAGGCGGAGCGCATCGGCGACGCGCGGCCACGTGTCGGCTTCGTCGACGGACGCTTTGCGGATCGAGCGGCGCGAGCTTGGAAGCACGCGACCCGGAACGATGTGAACGTTGTACGACGGCCGGCTCGACGCGAGGATCTTCCCTTGCGAATCGCGAACGACGCCGCGTGTGGTGGAGAGCGTCGCGCGACGGATGATGTTCTCGTGCGCTATCGAGGCGTAGTCGGAGCCGCTCACGACCTGCAGCTGAAAGAGGCGGCAGAGAACGACGACGAACGCGAGGAAGACGGCGAGCGCCATCCATCGAAAGCGCCGCCGGAACTCTCCAACGTCGGAGCGCGTGAGGAGAAGATTGCTCATGACCGCCCGCCTTCAATGGGTCGCGCGCCGAGGACGGCCGACGTATCGAGCCTCGCAGCGAGGCGGAAAATCAAGGGCGCGACGACGGCAGTCGCGAGCACGTGGGGCAACGCCATGGGGTAGAGCGCGCGCGGCACGTACGCGTCGCGCCCGAAGATCGCGATGAGCACGAGGAGCATCACGCTGTGAATCAGCGAGAACGCGAGGGCGAGGGCGAGCTGCATCATCGTCGTCTGCGCGGCGAGTCGAACGCCCGCGGCGCGTGCGAGGACGAAGATGGCGACGTACGTGAACGTGTAGAGGCCCACCGGCGCGATGCCGATGAGATCGGTCGCGTAGCCGAGGACGAAGGCGACGCCGGCGCCGCGCGCGAGCGAATACTCGTGCACGCCCATGAACAAGATCAGCGGCAGAACGAGCGAAGGCACGAGCCCGGGCACCGGAATGAACCGCAGGATGCGAAACAGATTCGACTGAATCAAAAGCAGGACGATGCCCGCGCCGAAGAAGGCCGTGTTGCGCATGCTGCCTACTTCCCTCGCGTGCCGGCTTTCGCCTGCTCGCCGCGCGAGCCGCTGCCATCGGACGGTGCGACGCCTTCTTCGCCCGGGGGGCTCACGAGAATGAGAACGAAGTCGAGCCGCGAGAAGTCGACGGTGGGCACCGCTTCGACCTCTTGATCGCGACCGAGCTCGCGCTTGTTCACTTTGGTGACGCGCGCCACCGGCAAGCCGCGCGGGAACGACTTCCCTTTGCCGCTGGTCACGAGGAGATCGCCGATCTCCATCTCGTCGCGCGAGTCGACCATTTCGACTTTGCAAAAGTAGCGTTGCGGATCTCCCGTGCCGCGGACGAAGCCGCGCGCCTTGGTGCGTTCGTCCTCGACGTCGACGCTGAAAGCCGCGTCGACGGCGAGCTGCACGTCGACTGAGTCGCCCGCCACGTGGAGCACTTTGCCGACGACGCCGTCGGGCGCGACGACCGGCATGTACGCGCGCACGTCGCGCGAGCCGCGATCGAGCTCGATGCGCGTCACGCGAAAAAATTCGGTGAAGTCTTTGCCGATGACCTGCGCGCTCACCGTGTCGCCGGGGACCGTTTCGCGAAGCTGCAGCAGCCTTCGAAGCTGTTGGTTCTCGACCTGGTTTTGTTCGAGGCGATGGACGTTCTCGCGAAGGCGCGCGTTGTCGTAGGAGAGCCGCTCGTTGTCCTTCTTCACGTCTACCAAGTAGACGTAGTCGTCCCAAACGCCGGCGATTCCTCGCGCGACGAACGACACGCAGACTTCGATCTCTACCGAGATTCGTAAGAACGTCTTGTCGAGAGCGTTCAGATTCTCGGGCTTCTTCATGTTCGCCCGGAGCACGAAGAAGGGGACCGTCATCAGGACGATGACGATGGCGAAATCTCGATAGCGCTTCACGGGCGACACGGAGCGGCTCCGGGGTGAGAATCGGCTTGCTGCGGGCCGCGTAAGACGCGCCCTGCGGAGCTAGCTGATCGTCACCTCTTTCAAGAGATCCATGTGGTCGAGCGCCTTGCCGCTTCCGAGAACGACGGCGCTGATCGGGTCGTCGCAGACCATGACGGGGAGGCCGGTCTCTTCGCGCAAGAGCACGTCGAGGTTTTGCAACAGGGCGCCACCGCCGGTGAGCACGACGCCTTTGTCGACGATGTCGGCTGCAAGCTCGGGGGGCGTTTTTTCGAGGGCGAGGAGCACCGCTTCGACGATCGCGTTGATCGGCTCGGTGAGCGCCTCGCGGATTTCGTCGGAATTGACGACGACGGTTTTCGGAACGCCGGCAACGAGATCGCGACCCTTCACTTCGGCCGTGAGCTGCTTGTCGAGCGGGTACGCGTTGCCGATTTGCATCTTGATGCGCTCGGCCGTCTGCTCGCCGATCGCGAGGTTGTACTTCCGCTTCAAGTAGCTGGCGATCGCGTCGTCCATCTTGTCGCCGCCGACGCGCACGCTCTGCGAATAGACGATGCCGGCAAGGGAGATCACGGCGACTTCGGTGGTGCCTCCGCCGATGTCGACGACCATGTTGCCCGAGGGCTCGGTGATGGGAAGACCGGCGCCAATGGCCGCGGCCATGGGCTCTTCGATGAGGTAAACCTCACGGGCCCCCGCGCTCTCCGCGCTCTCTTTCACCGCGCGCTTCTCGACTTCGGTGATGCCGAAGGGGACGCAGATGATGATGCGCGGCTTCACGAGCGTTCGGCGATTGTGCGCCCGCTCGATGAAGTACTTGAGCATCGCCTCGGTGATCTCGAAGTCGGCGATGACGCCATCGCGCAGGGGGCGAACGGCGCGGATGTTCCCCGGGGTGCGCCCGAGCATCTCTTTCGCCTCGCGACCTACGGCGAGCACCTTGTTACCGCCGCGCGAATTGCGCTGAACGGCGACGACGGAGGGCTCGCACGAGACGATCCCCTTGCCCTTCACGTAAATCAACGTGTTCGCGGTCCCGAGATCGATCGCGAGATCGTTCGAGAACAGGCCGTTGAGCCAGTCGAAGATCATCGAGCTTTCGTATCTCCTCCGCGAAGGCGTGCAGGCCCTTCACGTTACGTAGATGGTCGCCGAGACCGCGCCCGAAGAAACCGGGCTTGTCAGAACTCGGCGAAGCCGTGTGGAAACCTTGGAGAGTCGAGCGAGCCCGCGCCAAAAAGCAGCGCGAGCAGGGCGACCCCGAAGCCACCCGCTTCTAGCATAGGTCGGAGGTGTGTCCACCCCGGCCGTAGCCCCCGGCCGACGCGCGCGTGGGCGCGGGCGGACAACGGGGGCACCGCGAAGGGTCAGCCCTTCGAGATCTTGCCTTCTTTGTGCGGATGATGACTCCGGCACGCGGGGCAGAACTTCTTGATTTCGAACTTCTCGGACATGGTCCGCTTGTTCTTGGTCGTCGTGTAGTTGGCGCGGCCGCAATGGCCGCACGTCATCTTGATGAGATCTCTCATGGCGCACTCCGGTACGGAAGGCCGCGCAAGTTACGCGGCGCGAGGGAAGTGTCAAGCCACAGGGGGCGAGACGGCTGGTGAAGCAGGAGGCGGCGCGGCGGGCGCGCGCCTGTGTGGCGGCGGATGCGCGAAGCGACGACGGAAGCGAAAAGCGCGCAGACCGCCTTAGGGGCAGCCGCGCGCTCACGCAACCGAATCATGCCGCGTGCGCACCAATTGGTGAGCACGCGGCTGCGAATCAATCGTCGTCGTCTTTGCCGTAGTCGATGCGACCGCTGTTGCGGTCTTCGCGCGGGGCGGGGCGACCGCCGCCACGACGCGCGCCGCCGCCGTCTTCGCCCGTCTTGCGACGGCGCTCGTCGAACGTCTTGCGACCGGGAGGGGGAGGGCCACCGCCGCCGCCGCCGCCGAACGGAGGAGGAGCGCCGAAGCCTCCGCCACCACCGCCGCCGCCGAACCCGCCGCCGCCACCAC
>JANXMC010000801.1 GCA_025354825.1 Myxococcales bacterium | reverse complement strand
CTCGGAGATGCTGCCGCTGGCGACGAGGTGGCCGCGATCGAGAATAGCCGCGCCGTCGCAGATCTCCTCGAGCTCTTGCAAGTTGTGGCTCGACACGACGAGCGTGCAGCGCCCCTTGCGGGCCTTCACGATCTGCCGAATTTCATAGGCCACGCGCGGATCGAGACCGGCCGTCGGCTCGTCGAGGAGCACCACTTCGGGCTCGCCCAAGAACGCCTGCGCGATGCCGACGCGCTTCGCCATGCCGTGCGAAAGGCTGCCGCACTTCTGCGACCACCAGTCTTTGCCGTCGACCTCGGCGAGCACGCTGCGGGCCGACTCTTCTGCGCGGTTCTTCGGGATGTTTTGAAGGCGCGCCATATGGATCAAGAACTCGCCGACCTTGTCGTTGGCGGGCAAAAGCGCATCTTGCGGGAGCACGCCGAGGCGCGCGCGGAGCGCGTCGACGTTGTGGGGCTCGAAGCCCAAGACCTCGACGCTTCCGTTCGACGGCCGGAGGTAGCCCGCGAGCATCGAGAATGTCGTCGTCTTGCCGGCACCGTTGGGGCCGATGAGGCCGTAGACCTCGCCCTTTTCGATGGTCAGCGAGACGTCGTCGACGGCGACTTTGGCGCCGAATCGCTTCGATAGCTTCGAGATGCGAATGGCAATCTCGACGTCTTTCTTCTTTCGCTTCTTCTTGCTCGGCGCCTCGCCGCCGGTGACGGACGGCGCTGCGCTCGAGGGCGCGAGCGCATCGGCCTCCGCGGCGGGATGGGCAGCTTCGAGCGGCTTTTCGGCGAGCGCGTCGGTCGTATCGTTGGGCGCCATCAGACGTCCTTCTTTCCAAGCAAGAAAGCGCCGGCGGCCGTGGGCAGCCCCGCGAAGGCGCAACAAATGAGGAAGCCGAAGCCGGCGCGATCGAAGCGCGGCGAGAGGAGCCACGCGTCGTACGTATTCGGGTAGAGGCCCGCGAGAATCCGCGCCGTGAGGTCGTCGGGATTTTCACGCATCGACATGATCATTCGCGGAGCCATCGCGCCAAGGATGAAAATCGTGAAGAACGTGATCCCCACCAGCATCAGCGACGTCACCGGCGCGCGGGCGAAGCTGCCTACGAAGACGGCAATGCCGCACCAGGCGCCGATGATCGGAATCGTCACGAGCCAGAAGCGAACGCCCCAAGACATGGTGTCGCCGAAGGTCGTCGAGCCCTGCGCGACGGTTACGATCCACATGAGCACGTGCATCGCGAAGGTGATCATCGCGACCGTGGCCCAGAGGCCGAAAAACTTGCCGACGTAATACGAAGAACGTCGCGTGCGGACTGCCCAATAGCGAATGCTTCGATATTGAACTTCGCCCGAGATCGAATCGAACCCGGCGAGCCAGATGAGCGCGGGGGCGAGCCACACGCAGAAGCCCATCATGACGACGAGCGCGACGGGCGCGGGGGCTAGGTACTTGCCCATCACCGCGTCGTTATAGAGCTCGGTGAAGATCTTCTCCTGCTCCGCTTGTATGAGCTCGGCCGGGACCGCGCCGATTTTGTGCGTGACGAACTTCACGACGGCGAGCGCCATGAGAGTTCCGCCAATGAGGGAGAGCGCTAAGAGGACAATGCCCTTCACGCCGCGGAGATTCTTGCGAATTTCGCGGCCCATGATGAGGGCGACTTCGTTAAGGGGGTTCACGCCGGCGAACGTAGCACCCCTTTCGGGCGTTCGCCGGTGGCCGCGCGCGAAGATTCGCGGGGCTCTGTGAACCTACGGAGCGGGCCTTCGAACCGTTCGATCAGCCGCGACGACGACGACGGAACGCGAGGCCGAGGCCGCCGAGAACCGCGAGGAAGAGCCCGCTCGCCGTCTGCTTCTGCGCGGGCACCGAGCAACTGCAGCCCGACGAGACATCGGCCGTCGTCGGCGTCGCGCCGCTACCCGCGGTTGTCGCGCCGGCATCCGGCGTTTCGACAGGAGGCGCTGCGACCGACGTGACGGTCACGTTGTTGTAGTAGCCGTCGCTGTCGCCGGCGTTCACGACCTGCAACGCCGCCGCCGTGCTCCCCGCGGGAACATCGATATCTGCGGTGTACGTCTGCGCGGCGAGCGTCGGCACCACCGTGAGGTCCGCGTCGCTCTTGAGCGTGCCCGTCGTCGTCCACGTGATGGCGTCGCCCCACTTGACCGCGAGCTGCGGTGCGAATGGCGTCGCCGTGCCGCCGAGACCGCCGCCCGCGCCTGCGGACGTCTTCGGCACGGTGAACGTGACCGTGAGCTTCGCGGTGTTCGAGAGCGGCACCTTGATCTGCAAGATGCCCGGCGCCGTCGTCTTGCTGCCGGCGATCGTCTGCAGGCCCGGCGCTCCAAAGCCCGGAAGCCCCGACGCCTTCGGCACGACGATGGGCTTGTCCGCGTAGGTGTACTGGCGCGCGCAGGCGGGGAAAATCCCGCGGTCGGTGAACGCCTTCGTGAGCGCCGTCGCGCCCGCCGCGAAGTCGGTCGTGAGCGTGGCGATGAAGAGCTTGCCGGCGTCCTCGTAGCCGACGTCGGGCTTCGCGCCGGCGGTACGGATCGCCTTGTAAATCGCCTTGTCGAAGCTCAATCGCTCGGACTCGGAGCCGAGAGACGCGCGGGCCTGCCAGAGCGCGCCCGAGAAGAGCGTGGAGTCGTTGTGCACCTCGCCCGCGACGCCCGAGGGGCATGCGTCGGTGTTGTCGAGGGTGCGGATGACTTTGAGGTTCGGGTCGATGTCTTTCGACGCGTACTCGCCCACGTCCGGATCACCGGCAAGCGCCGACGAGAAGTAGTCGGCGAGCCCTTCGTTCATGGCGCCGGGCGAGTCGACCGCGCCGTACTTATCCATGTGCCACGCTTCGAGCTGGATCGTGTTGTTGATCATCGCGTGCGTGAACTCGTGATAGACGACGTCGCCGTCGTACGCGTAGTCCTTCGACGGCCCTTGGAAGAACCACATCGCGCCTTCGGTGAAGCCGTAGAGCTGCGCGAAGATGTCGCCGAGGCCACCGCCCGCGGGCGAGTAGAACGCGTTCGAAAGCGGCTCGAGGTGATCGCCGGGAAGATCGGCGATCGTCCCCTGCCCCGAGAGCAGCTTGACGAAGCCGACGTCGACGCGGAGGTTCGAGATCGTGCGGAGCGGCACCTCGACGACGACCTTCGCCGTCGGGTCGCCCTGGAGCGACCGGTAGAAGTCGTAAATCCGCGACGCGTGGTAGTACATCGAGACTTCGGAGAACGTGTCCGAGCCCTGAGCCGACTTGTTCGCCGGATCATCCGTGGGCGTGTAGTCGTAGTGCCCGGCCGACGTGGGGAGCGCCGTCTGCGTGAGCTCGCAGGCGCGAACTTTGAGCGGGAAGCCCTGAAGCGTGACGTCTTTCACGACGCCGTCGCCCGCGCAGTTGAGCGAGTTGATGACGTCGTTCGAGAGGATTCCGCCCGCACCCGTCGGCGAGATCGCGAACTTGTGGTCCTCGAGCGTCGGCGACTTGATCGGGTTGGTCGCGTACATCTTCGCGAAGACGTCGGCGTGCTGTGTGACGTCGCGAACCTCGATCACCGCGCCCGTGTGCGCGTCGATCATGATTCGCGGCATCACGCCGAGACCCTGGGGCACTGCGGGGAACACGACGTAAGCGAGCTTCGCCTCGCCGCGCACGACGAGAACGACGAGCTTCGGATCCGAGTCCTTCACGCCGAACGCCGTGCGCGTCCGCGCGATGGCGGCCGCCGCGCCTGCGGGCACCGTCGGCGTGACCGACGACGGCAGCTCGCGCGCGAGCGAGGCCGACGTGAGAACCGTGTCGCCCTTCGCGTTCAGGCGAACGGCGGCGCCGCCACCGAGGACAGGAAGGCCCATGTGCATCTGCCCGAAGCGGACGACGCGGTCGCCGTCGCCGAACTGGTCGACGCCCGTGGCCACGAGGTCGAGCCCGGCCGCGTCGCTGACGACGGCCCTCAGCGCAACGAGGGCGCGGGCGCGAAGCTCGACGGGGGCGTTGGCCGCGAGGGGGGCCTTGCCGGCGAAGAGCCACGGCTTGGCAGAAGCGTTGAACGCAATCGCGCGGAGCGGCGCCGATGCGACAGGCACGGAAGCGGGCGCGGAACCTTTGGAGCGGCCGCTCGCGGAGGCGGCGGGGGCGATGGCGGTAGCAAGACCGAATGCAGCGACGAGCAAAGCCAACGAACGCGATCGCATGTGACGCCTCCCTTAGGGTTTTTATGGTGGGAGCTAGCCCCCCGGCCCCTCCAAACGCGGAGACTCTGGTCCATCGTCCCATCGATCCTCAACGTCTAAATCGTCGACATAGAAACTATTGTCAGGTCGAAACCGAGGTGTATTTGTGAACCTCAGTTGATCCGTCCCCGAGACGACGCGCGTCGCGTCATTTCGTTTCCGTAGCGCACCCTCTTGCGCTCTTCGGAACGAGCGACTAACTCACGCTTCCGTGGTGACTGCGGCGGCCGAAAGGCTCCGCGAAGAGCCCGTGTGGCTCTGCCGACTTGGAAGCGCGAACCCCGCCAGGCCCGGAAGGGAGCAACGGTAACGTGGAAGAGTGTGGCAGGGCCTTTTCCTATTTTGTCCGCTCGCCCTTCCGCCCGCGTCCCGGCCGCTTTTTCAAGCGTTTCCGAGTCGCCCCGTGCCCAAAGCCCGGGTCGCTGACTCGCCGCGCTGAAGCGAAAGAGCTGGCCCAAAGGCGCGAGTTCCGGTAGCAGGGATCACAGGGTCGGTAGACAGCGTAGCTTTCGCCCCCCGAAGATTTCCCTGTATTTTTGCGCCGCGCTGGCTCGGTTCCGGGCCCACGCATCGGACGATTGGTCCAATCGCGGCGCTCGCTCGAAGCACTTCGCGGTTTCCCCACCATCGATATGAGCACGCCCCCCAACCTCGATACGACGAGCCGGGAGACGACGCTTTCGACAGCGACGGAGAGAAGCGAAGCGCCAGAGCGAAGGAAAGGCTCTGGTCGCACATGTCTGGCAAGAATATCCTCGTAGTAAGCGTCGACATCCGCGAGACCCGTGTCGCTCTCATCGAGGACGGCATCATCGCGGAGCTCCACATCGAACGGCGCGGTACCACCGCCACGGGTGGAACCACCGGCGACGTTTACCTCGGCAAAGTGACCCGGGTTCTCCCCGGGCTCCAGGCCGCCTTCATCGACATCGGCCTCGAGCGCGCCGCGTTCTTGCATGTCGAAGACCTCATTCGCCCGACCGACTTCGAGGCCTACCTCGCGGGCGGTCGCAAGCACGCGCGCACCGAGACGACCGAGGCCGAGACCCACGACGTCCCCGAGCTCGCCGAGGCTGAGAAGCAGGCGACGCGCGAGCACCCGCGGCTCGAAGCTCCGCGCGGGGGTCGCCCCGCGGTCGCAGCGGACGCGCATGTCGATCTCGACGCCGAGACGGTGGTCGACCCGGGTGGCGAGGCTGCCGCGCGTGCCGCCGACGCCGCCACGGCGGCTCTCGCCGCAAACGGCACGGGGTTCATCGGCGAAGCACGCGAGAGCGTGACCCAAGCCGCCCTTCGCGTCGTCGGCGAGGAAGACCGCGCGCTCCCGCCAATCGCCGAGCCGTCGGGCCATGCCGTCGACGCGACAGACGCGACGGACGCGACGGACGCGACGGACGCGACAGACCACGCGGAAGCCAACGACGGCGAGGAGGCGCGCCCCTCCGGGCCTGCCGCCCACGATGCACCCGACGCCCCCACGTCGATGATCGAAGTCGTCGCGAGCGCGTTCGAGCTGCCTTCCATGGCGACGCTCGACGGCGACGATAGCGACGACGACCTCAGCGGCATCGGCGGCGCCGACGAAGACAGCGACGACGAAGACGACGGCGACAAGGCCGGCGAAGCCGAGGCCGACGAGAGCGCCGAAGCCGAATCGGACGACGAAGACGAAGACGACGAGAACAGCGAAGAGGGCGACGAAGACGACGACGACGACGACGAGACTAGCGAAGAGGGCGATGACGAGGGGGAAGAGATCCCCGCCGCCGAGCTTTCGCAGTCGGCGCTCGATACGACGGTCGGTCTGCCCAACCCGGACAGCGATCCGCCGGCCAAGGCCGCCGAGCTCGACGACCTCGACATGGCCGACCTCCCCGGCTTCACGGTGACCGAGCCCGGCGAGCCTACGCCCAAAGCGAGCGCCCCCCGCGGCGACGCCGATCGCCGTCGCGGTGGCGGCCCCGGTGGTGGCGGCGACCGCGGTCGAGGCCGTGGTCGTGGGCGCGGGCGTGGACGTGGTGGCGAGCGCCCCGCGGGCGAGACGCCCGTAGCGGCGAGCGCGCCGGCACCCCGCACGAGCAGCAGCGGCGGCGAGCGAACCAGCGGCGATCGCGGCGGCCGCGGTCGTGGCCCGGACGCACGCATGTCCGGCGGGCGCAGCAGCGGTATGCGCAGCGACCGCGACGGCGGCAAGCGCACCGACGGCGGCGGCAACGTCCCCGGCCGTATTTCCAAGTCGACCCCCATTCGCGACGTCGTTCGCGAAGGGCAAGAGATCATCGTCCAAATCACGAAAGAGCCGATTGGCACGAAGGGGGCTCGTTGCTCGAGCCACATTTCGCTGCCGGGTCGCTACGTCGTGTACCTGCCGACGGTCGATCACATCGGCGTGTCGAAGCGCATCGGCTCCGAGAAAGAGCGCGCGCGCCTTCGCGAGACCATCGAGAGCATGAAGCCGCCGACCGGGGGGCTCATCGTCCGTACGGTCGCCGAAGGCCTCACCAAGAAGCAGCTAAAGCAAGACGTCGGTTATCTCGTTCGCCTCTGGGGTGAGATTGCCAAAAAGCGCGAAGGCGCCCGCGCTCCTGCGCAGCTGTCGAGCGAGCTCGATCTCGTTCTCAAGACCGCGCGCGATCTGTTCACGGACGAAGTTCACCAGGTCGTCATCGACGACAAGCACCAGTACGAGCGGCTCGTTCGGTTCGTCGAGATGTTCATGCCCGAGCGGCTGAAGGACATCATCCTCTACACCGGCGACGAGCCCATTTTCGACGCCTACGGCATCGAGGACGAGATCGGCCGTGCCCTCGCGCGCAAGGTTCCGTTGCCCTCGGGCGGCCACTTGATCCTCGACCAAGCCGAAGCGCTCACGGCCATCGACGAACACCGGTCGGTTCGTCGGCAAGGGCTCGAAGGACATGGAGGAGACAATCCTCAAAACCAATCTCGAGGCCGTGCACGAGATTGCCT
>JANXMC010000674.1 GCA_025354825.1 Myxococcales bacterium | reverse complement strand
GCGGGCGGACAGCGCGTCGGCCCTCGACGGCATTCTCGCGAAGGTGTTGGGGCCGCGCCTTCCCGCGGACGCGCAGAAGAGAGTGCACGCGGCGCTCGACGCGTGGGCAAAGGCACGGGGCGACGTGACCACCGGCGCGCTCTCGATGGCCGACCCCCGCGGCCTCGCGTTCCGAATCGCGACGAGCGACGCCGACGCGGCCGGCACGGCGCTCCACGACGCGGTCGATCTCTTCAAAATACCGGCGCTTCGTGAGCCTCTTCGCGGAGGCACGCAGATTCGCGACATCACCTTCGCAACCGAAGATGCGCCCGGATTAGCCCATGTGAACGTCGCGCGCTTCACGCGCGATCCGGCCGTGAAGGGTGCGACGGTCACGCCGTCGGGCATCGCGTGGCACGCTGCCGAAGGGGCGCTGCTCGTGGGGCTCGGCGAGCGCCCGGCGGAGCTCATCGCGCGCGTCAACGCGGCTGCCGCAGCTACCGGCGCCGATGCCCCCTCCGCGCGCCTCGAAGGCGAGCCCGCCGTGGTCGAGGCCGTGAAACGTCTTGGAGACAAAGCGACGTTCGCTGTGGTCGCGCAGCCGTCACGCTTTGGCGTCGGCGCGCCCGGGCAGTCGATCGGCCCCATCGTTGTCGCATGGGGGCGCAGCGGAGGCGATGGCTGGGGGCACGCCGAGGTGCCGTATGCGGTGCTCAAGGACGCTCTCCGAAAGGCCACCGGCTTCTGATCGCTGTCGAAACGTAGGCCCGGCAGTGCGCCGTCGCGCTAGAGTTTCACCGCCGCCGCATCGCCGGGCGCGCGCCTAAGTTCTCTTGCGCGGGAACGCCCGGCTCCACATCGTTGTCGCTCGTCGTCGCCGGTTCGATTTTGAGCTCGGCACGCGGGCGGGCTTGGAGTTTCGCCGTGACCGACCGCGCTCGCTTGCTTGCTGCCCCTCGTTCGCCCTCGGGACCTGCCTTCGCCCTCGCGATCGCCTGCTCGCTGCTCGTCGCCCTCGTGGCAGGCGGCTGCGGCCGCTCCGGCATCGACGACGACTTCCCGGTGACCGGCGCCGATGCGAGCGTCGACAGCTCGGTGCGGCCCGACGGCGGGATGACGCCGGATGCGCGCGCCGACAGCGCGACGGACGGCGGCGGCTCGTGCACCGCAACGAGCTGCCCCACGGGCTGCTGCGCCGGCGACGTCTGCCAAGACGGCGCGACCGACGCCGTCTGCGGCGGCTTCGGCAGCACATGCTCCGACTGCAAGGCGCAAGGGTTCGATCGCTGCGACACCGCGACCAAGCGCTGCGTGAAAGACACCCCCGGCGGCTGCAGCCCGGCGAACTGCGGCGGCTGTTGCGAGACCGTGAACGGCGTCGCGCAGTGCCTCACGGGGCGCGATCCGAGCGCCTGCGGCTTCGGCGGAAATGCCTGTACGCAGTGCGTGAACCAAGGGCTCACGTGCGATACGACGACGCGCCAGTGCGTGAAGGGGGCCACCTGCAGCCCGCTCACGTGCGCCGGCTGCTGCGACGGCGACGTCTGCCTCACCGGCGGGCAGACGCAGGCGTGCGGCAAGGGCGGCGCACAGTGCACCGACTGCTCCACCACGAAGCAGCAGTGCCAGACCAGCGGCGGCCTTACGGGAGGCTCGTGCGAATCGCCCACGCCGGCCTGCAACGCCACCAATTGCACCGGCTGCTGCGTCGGCTCGACGTGCCTCGTCGGCACGCAGCCGCAAGCGTGTGGCACCGCCGGTCAGCTTTGCGCGACATGCGGCGCGACCGGCTCGTGCCTCCCCGTGGGCGGCAACAAAGGCGGCGTCTGCCAAGGTCCGCCGCCCCCCGTGTGCGGGCCGGCCAACTGCAACGGTTGCTGCCAGAACAACGTCTGCGTCGCCGGCACGGCGACCGACGCCTGCGGGACCAAAGGCGAACAGTGCCAGACGTGCGCGACCGGCGGCACGTGCGCGCCCGTCGGCACCGGCGTGGGGCAGGGCGGCACCTGCCAGACGCCGCCGCCGCCGCCGTGCGGGCCGACCACGTGCACGGGCTGCTGTTTCAACGGCCTCTGCGCCGTGGGCTCGCAGGACACCGCCTGCGGCACCAACGGCGGCACCTGCAGCGACTGCAGCAGGTCGACCCGCGTCTGCACGGCGGGCGCTTGTGCGACGCCGCCTCCGCCCCCCTGTGGTCCGCAGAACTGCGCCGGCTGCTGCGACGCGACGGGTACCTGCCAGGCGGGCTTCCTGAACGGCGAGTGCGGCTCGCAGGGGCTCGCCTGCACCAACTGCACGGCGCGCCAGTCGACCTGCGACACGAACGCCACGCCGCGCGCGTGCCGCACGGCCACCAGCACCTGCCCGTCGACCTACGGCACCTGCGGCGCCGCGGTCACGACGCGAGCGCCAGTGCGCCAACAGGTGTGCAGCGCTGCGACCCTTTCGAACGGGCGGGCGGCCTGCTCGGGCGGTCCGGACACGCCGGCGTGCATCGCGTTTTTCCAGTTCCTCACGGGCGCGAGCGCCGCGTGCAGCGCCTGCCTCGCGCCGTTCGACGTCGCGTTCAACGAGGGGAGCGGCATCTTCGCCTGCCTCGCGCCGTTCGTGAGCAGCACTTGTAACCGTGCAACTGGCTGCACGTCGGACTGCCAAGACAAGAGCTGCGCGTCGTGCTCAGCCTCCCAGGTGGAACCGTGCCAGACCGAAGCACGCACGACGCAGTGCCAGCAGTATTGGCAACAGAGCTCCTGCGTGACCTCCGCGTTCTTCGGCTCCGGCGCCGTGTGCAATCCGCTCTCCTACGGCGGCAACTACGGTCAGTGGTTGCAGGGCGTCGGTAACCGATACTGCGGGCTCTGACGCGAAGCTGCGGCATCCCACGGCCGGGGGCGCGCGCGATTGCCCGGGATCGCGCGCGCGACTCGCGGTACGTTCCGCGAATGCCGCGCCCTGGGACTGCGTACGACGAGGTCGTCCTACTCACAGGTTTCCCGTCCTTCCTCTCGCGGAAGATGGCGGCGCAAATCCTTTCCGCCGAGCCGCGGACGCGGCTTCACGTGCTCGTGCGGCAGAAGTTCGAAGCCGAGAGCCGTGCGTTTCTCGACGAGCTGCCCGAAGACCAGCGCGCGCGGGTGAGCTTCCTCGAAGGCGACGCGTCGTCGATGGACCTCGGGCTCTCGGGCAAAGAGTTCACCGCGCTCGCCGGCGAGGTCGACCGCATCCACCACTGCGCGTCGGTGACCTATCACGGCGTCGACAGGCCCACCGCCGAGCAGGTGAACATCGGCGGCGCGCGCGAGGTCGTCGAGCTTGGTCGCGCGTGCTCGCAGCTCAAAGCGCTCGTGTTTCACTCGACGGCGAGCGTCTGCGGCAACCGCACCGGCATCGTTCGCGAGGAAGATCTCGATCGCGGTCAGAGCTTCGGCAACGTGGTCGAGGAGACGAAGGCGCGTGCCGAGAAGATCATGCGCGCGGCGATGCTCAAGATGCCGATCGTCGTGGTGCGCCCGAGCATCGTCGTCGGCGATTCGACGACGGGCGAGGTCGATCGCTTCGACGGCCCGTACCTGCTCATTCTGCTCATCGTGACCTCCCCGCCGGAGCTTGCGCTGCCCCTCCCCGGGCGCGGCGATCTCCCGCTTCACGTCGTCCCCGTCGACTACGTCGTGCGCGCGGCCCACGCCATCGGGCGCGACCCCGCGGCGGTCGGCCGCACGTTTCACCTCGTCGACCCCGCGCCGCTCACCGCGCGTCGGGTCTTCGAGCTCGTTGCGCAAGCAGGCGGGCGGCGGCTCCCGCGCGGATCGATCCCCGCGAACCTCACGCGCGCGCTCCTCAGCACGCCGGGTCTCGACAGGTTCGCGAAGAGCCCCCGCGCGTTCCTCGACGCGCTCATCACGCCGGTTTCGTACAGCTCGGCAAACACCGACGAGATCCTTTCGGGGAAGGGGATTCGCTGCCCCCCGTTCGAGGTTTACTCGGAGAAGCTCGTCGAGTTCGTGCAGCAGCGCCTTCGCGAGAAGCGCGCGCGCAAGGCGCCCCTCGAAGTCGACGACCCGCTCGTGTAATGCGCGCCCCTGCCATGCCCCGCAAACCCGTCCCCCCGTGCATCGGCCCCGGAATGGTCGTCCGCCGCATCACCGTGCGCGTTTCGGACGTCGTCTTTTTGAAGGGGATCGTCGAAGCCCTCGACGGCCTCGCCCAGGTCTTCGCCGAGCGCGGCGGCGATCTCACGCTCGCATCGCCGGCCGACCGCGAAGCCGAGCTCGACGCCCTCGTCACCGACTTGTGCCGCGAAATCGGCGCGATGCGCGTCGACGAGACCGCGGCCGTCGTCGCCACCGCGCTCGCCGCCGAGCCGGTTGACGTGTCCACCACGACGAAGCCGTAGCCCGTCGTGCGGTTCGACTTCGACATCGCCGTCGTCGGCGGCGGCCCTGCGGGCTCGAGCACGGCGCTCCATTTGGCGCGCCGCGAAGGGATCGCCCCCGAGCGCATCCTCGTTCTCGACAAAGCGAAGCATCCGCGTGAGAAGCCGTGTGCCGGCGCGGTCAGCGCGTGGGGCCTCGACGCCCTCGCGTCCCTCGGCGTGCCGCTCGACGTCCCCCACGTGGTCATGGGCGGGCTCCGAGTTTTGTCCGAAGCCCACGCCGGGACGCACGCGAGCGACGACCTCGGCGTCGTCGTTCGTCGCAGCGATCTCGACGCGAGCCTCCTCGCCCGTGCCGCCTCCGACGGCGTCATCGTCCGCGACGGCGAAGGGGTTACGGCGATCGCGCGCACGGACCCGGGCTTCCGCCTGACGACGACGGCCGGCGAGGTCACCGCGCGGCTCATCGCCGCGTGCGACGGCGCCGGAAGCACGGTGCGCAAGCTCCTCGCAATCCGAGAGACCGAACGCAAAGGGCACCTTTACGTCCTCGAGACCGCCCCCACGCCCAAGGACGACGGTCTCGACGCGCGCCTCTGCGACTTCGATCTCCGCGTCTGCGCGGAAGGGCTCGAGGGGTACTACTGGGACTTCCCGACAATCATCGACGGCGCGCGCGCCGTGAGCCGGGGCATCTACCACGCGAACTTCACCGCGCGCTCCGACGTGAAAGAGGCGCTCGCGCGGTCCCTCGCGGTACGCGGCGTCGCCATCGCCGACGTGAAGCTCAAACCGTTCAGCACGCGCCCGTTCGCGCCCGGCTCGCTAGTTTCCGTCGACGGCGTCGCCCTCGTCGGCGAAGCGTGCGGCATCGACGCGACGACGGGCGAGGGGATCGCACAAGCGATCCTCTTCGGCGGCATCGCGGCGCACTACCTCGCGCAGGCGCTCCGTGCGCGATCGAGCGATCTCTCCGCCTACGCCCACGAGATCCCCCGGTCGCGCGTCGGCCGTCACCTGCTTCAGAGCGCGTGGCTCGCACGCCGCGTCTACGGCGCGCAAGGCGCCGGCTACCGCGCGTTCCTCGCCCGCTCGCGCAAGGCGCGCGAGGCCGGCGCGCTCTGGTACGGCGGCCGCCGGCTCGGCATCGCGGCGAAGGCGCGGCTTGCCGTGGGGCTCGCCGCATCCGTCGTCGCAGCGCGCTTCTAACGGTCGAGCGCGCTCTCGCGTTCAGCCGTCGTCGTCACCGATCATTTCGGGGCGCACCGACGGCGTGCTCGTGTCGACGTCGAGCGCGCTCGCGCGTTCGTCCTTCGAGTCGGGCGGCGGCGGCATGCTCGAATTGGTCGTGCCGAGAGCGTTCTTGTGATCGAGGAACTTGAGCGTGCCGGGACCGCTCGTCCGCTCGAGCACCGCACGAAGATCGCCAGGAAGTGGCGCCTCGAGAATGAGCCGTTGGTGGGTCGTCGGATCGTCGAGCTCGACGCGAACGCAGTGGAGGAACGCGCGATCGAGGCCGTTCTTCTCCTCGAAAAAGCGGTTCGTCGGCGCGTGGCCGTAGCGCTCGTCGCCCAAAACCGGATGGCCGATGGCGGCGAGGTGCCGCCGAATCTGATGGGTGCGCCCCTGCTCGGGAATCACGCGAAGCACGCTGTGGCCACTTGCTACAGCGAGCCTTCGGTAGCGCGTTCGTGCCGGGTAGAGCTTGCCCTCTTCGCGAAGGTCACGCGTGATCGCCCCCTTCGAGGGCGTCACCCCACGTACAGCAGCCACGTACACTTTGCGCGTCGTCGCGGCGTTGAGCACGTCGGTCCAGCGCTGCACGTGCGCCTGCGCCTTCGCGAGCATCACGAGGCCACTCGTCCCGATGTCGAGACGGTGCACGGGCGTGGCGTTCTCCGCCCCCGGGATTCGCCGCACGCGCGCGAGGAGCGAGCCTGCGTATTCGCCCTGCGGCGTCGTCGGCTCGTGGGCCGCTTTTTCGACGACGAGCACTTCGTCGTTCTCGAAGACGACGCGCGGCGCGAGCACCGACGTGCGACGCAGTACGGCGACGGTCTCGACCTCGTCGGTCAGGGGAATCATGTCGACGGGGCGCATGGCGGTGGGCGAGAAGCCCAGTCGCCGGAGGTGATCCATGTCGCGCGCGAGCGTGTCCGGATCGCACGAGACGTAGACGATGGTCTGCACGTCGAGGCGCGCGAGCCATTCGCGCGCGGCGGGACTCATTCCGCGGCGCGGCGGATTGACGACGGCGGCGTCGAACTTGGCCTTCTTGTCGACGAGACCGCGGAGCGCGCTCGAGACGTCGCTGCACTCTGCCGAGAGCTTCACGCCCGACGCCTTGGCCGACGCCTGCGCGTTCGCGACGGCAGGCGAGAATGACTCGACCATGTGCACGCTCGCACCTGCGCCTGCAACGGAAAGCGCGATGGCGCCGGAGCCGCCGTACAGATCGAGCACACGCTTGCTGGCACCGGCGTTCGACCCTGTGAGCTCGAGAGCCTCTGCGAGGAGAGCGTGGATGCGCCCCGCCTGGCCACGGTGTGCTTGAACGAACGACCCGAAGGTCGCGAGATGGGTCGACGCACCCACGCGATCCGGCGTCGTCGAAACGCCGAAGAGAACTGTCGTCTCGTTGCCGAGAATCTGCGGCATGTCGCCGTCGTGGAAATTCACCGCTACGCCGACGATCGAGGGCGCCGTTTCGGCGAGGTTGCGGGCTGCCGCACGCAGCGGATCGAGGTCTGTCACCTGCGTTCGCTGCACGACGAAGGTCACCAAAACGCGCGCGCTTTTCGCGTCGCCTTCGCGCGCCTCGCGAAGGTCTACCGCGCGGAGCGACCCCGAGCCGGGCGGATCGTACGGCGCGAGTGGGCCGTTCGAAAGCTCGTCGGCTTTGACGACCTCGCGCAAGACTGCGGCGACATGCGAGAGCGCCGGCGAGAGGACGCGGCAGCCGGGGATGTCGATGACGTTGTGGCCGCCACCCTTGGCGAACAGCCCGATTTTTGCGGACGGGGCGACGATGAGCTTCGCGCGTGTGCGGTACTCGACGATCGGATCGGCGCCGAGAACGGGCGCGGGGACGGTGCCATCGAGCCCGCGATAGCGGAGGACCGCGCCTTCGACGCGGCCGTGTTTGAGCTCGATCTGCTCGCCGTAAGGCAAGCCGATCGCGGGGCAACCGCCGCAGCGTTCAGCGTGGTCGCAGCTCACGAGCCGCACGTCGCGCGCGCTCTCCGCGGCCCCGCCGTGATTCGACGAGGCGTGCGAAAGTGCGCGAGGCTCGGTGCCCCCGCCCGCCGTGGGCTTCGAATCGCGTTTGATGTCCGGGCCTATCATGGACGTCATCCATTCATCCTGCGTTCCCCGAGGTCCTATCGATGACGATAGAGCCCGCGAAGTCGCGGATGGTCACAAGCGAATTTCGTTCACGGCACTGGCCGCGAGCGAAAGATCGCTAAAATTCGAGTTTGGCGGCTGCGAATGCTCCGAGAATGCTGGGCATCGGAAGCGACGGCGCGGAGTGCCGCTCGCGGTAAAAAGCTGTGTAATCGCACTCGACGCCCAAGGCGCTGTGCCGGCTCGTACGAACCTCGAAGCCGAAGGCGAGCTGCGCGGCGAGCTCGATCGTGCGCGGGAGGCCGAGAAGCACGTCGGTATCGACGCGCCATTGGCCAAAGCCGATCTGAGCGAAGGGGGCGATGATTCCGTCGGCCATTCGAATGCGCGTGACCACCATGCGGCTTGAGCGACTAAGGCGAAGACGGTCTGTGAGCATCGTCCCGCCAAGGCCTTCGGCCCCTTGCCAATCGCGTGCGACGACCGAAATCTTGGGAGTGGTACCAATAAGCTGCGGAGGCGCCGCGCGACGCTTCGACTCGGCGCGCTCAAGGGTGGTGACGCGCGGAGCTTCGGGGAGGAGCAGGCTCGGCGAGCCGCTCTGCTGAAGGAGCGCCATCCCGTCGGCTACGAGCCGGCGAAGATCGAACGAAGACCTGTGATCCGAGTCGTCGGCGCGGCAGATACCGCTCGAGAGCACGATCAGCAAGAAGGCAATCAGTCCGATGAGATGCCCCGGTCGGGCCATTCGTTCTCCTTCGATAAACACTACCTGATCCCCCCTTGAGTTAGCTTCTCGCGACAGGTCTTTTCTGCGTCGCCCATGAGGGATTGTGAGACTCCCCGACAGCTGTTGTCGGAAAGGGAGCAAGCCACGTGCCTCCACGTTTGCCCCAACGGCAGCGCCATAAATTTCTAAAGAGCGGGCGGCGCAAACGTCCGGCTCCGCAGGCGGTTGGGAAGCTCGAGAGGCTCGCCCAGGCGGCGTTCGCGCTCTCGCGTGAACATGTCCGCGCAACGCTTTCGAGGTCTGCGTGAACGTGGTCCGAGGTCGTATCTCGTCGCGCGACCTCGGAATTTTCGCGCGGAGCACAGCTCGGCAGAGGGCGGCGCGATCCACGCGGCGGGGCGCAAATGGATCGGCTGGGATCCGCGCGATCCTGGCGCGTCCGATCAGGAACTGCGCGATCCAGGTGGGGGCGTGTTACGAGCGGAACTATCCCGTGGGACGCGCATGACGAACCCTTTGTCGAAATCCGAGCCGAGATCCGCTTCCCTTAACGCCGTGGTCGCACCGAGCCCGTCCAAACCCGCCAAGCGCATCTTGATGATCACCTCGGAGCTCGAGTCCTTCGCCCGCACGGGCGGCCTCGGCGATGCGGTCGAAGGCCTGGCCCGCGCCCTCGCGGCGCAAGGTGCAGACGTGGTCATCGTGACGCCGCGCTACGGCGTGACGAAGATGCCTGCGACAGGCGCGTGGTGGAACGACGCTGTCCCCGCGCACATCGGCTGGTTCCCCTACGATGAGCGGTGGCTCGGCGTTTACGAAACGGCGCTTACGCCTCATGCGCCGGGCGCCAAGAGCGTTCGCGTCTGCCTCCTCGACGACGGACAGCTCTTCGATCGCAAAGGGATCTACGGCGACGCCACCGGCGAGTTTGGCGACAACCCGCGGCGGTTCGCAGCCCTGTCACGCGGCGCGCTCTCGGTCGCGGACAGAATTTGGGGCGGCGTTGGCGCAGGCGGCGGCCCCGATGTGATTCACGCCCACGACTGGCACACGGCGCTCGCGGTGCTCTATGCGCGCCTCACGATGGGGCCGAAGTGGGCTGCGATTCCAACCGTTTTCACGATTCACAACCTCGCGTTCCAAGGCGTGCTCAGCCCCTTCGAGCTTCCGCGCCTCGCCCTCCCGCAGGACGCCTTCACGGGGGACGTTCTCGAGAACTTCGGCTCGGTCAATTTGCTCAAGGGCGCAGTCTCGCTGGCCGATCGCGCGATCACCGTGAGCCGAAGCTATGCGCGCGAGATCATGACGGCCGAGTACGGCTACGGCCTCGACGGCTTCCTTCGCGAGCGCGCGTCGAAGGTCGTCGGCATCGAGAACGGGATCGACGTCGCGTCGTTCGATCCGTCGCTCGATAAAGCGCTCCCTGCGAGCTACGACGTGGCCTCGTTCTTGGCGGCGCGGGGGGTGAACAAGAAGGCGCTGCTCGCCGAGGCGGGGCTCACGGCGGGCGACGACGCGCCGCTGTTCTGCGCCGTCACGCGTCTCTCGGAGCAGAAGGGCATCGACATCCTGCTCGAGGTAATCCCGGCGCTCGCCGATCGCGGCGCGCGCGTGTTCCTCGTAGGCCAGGGCGATCCGGCGCTCGAGAAGGCGCTCGTCGCGGTGGCCCAGCGCTACCCGGGCCGGGTCGCGGTGCGCATCGCGTTCGACG
>JANXMC010000787.1 GCA_025354825.1 Myxococcales bacterium | reverse complement strand
GTGTACGCCGCGACGGCGCCGCTCAACCTCGCGACGGTAAAGAGCCTCGCCGAAGACCTCGCCACGTGACCTTCGAGTACGAGCGCCCGGTTCGCTTCGAAGACGTCGACGCCGCGGGAATTGTCTTCTTCGCGCGCTTCTTCAATGTCTGCCACGAAGCGATGGAGGCGTTCTTCGCGCCGCTCGACGGCGGCTATCCGCGTCTCATCATCGAGCGAAGAATCGGTGTCCCCGCGGTGAAGGTCGAGGCCGAGTACCTCGCGCCGCTCCGCTACGGCGACACCATCGTCATCGCGGTTTCGGCGACGCAAATAGGTCGAACGTCGGCGACGCTGCGGTACGCGTTCCGGCGCAAAGGTGACGGCGTGGCGGTCGCCACGATCCATCACAAGGTCGTCTGCTGCGACCTACGCGACGTGACGCCGCTGCCGCTGCCCGACGACATGCGCGCGGTGCTCGCCGCGGCCCTCGTGGAGACCGAAGTCGGCTAACGAGCCGGCGCGTAGCGCGTCGACGCTCGGCTCAGTGCGACGTCTTCGCCTTGACGCTCGCGCCCGCCTGCCCCTTCGCGCCGTGCCACGGGGCAGCCTTCGCGCCGTGCCACGGGGCAGCCTTCGCCGTTGCCGTCGTGTGCTTCACCGGAACGACCGCCTTCGACTTCGTTTTCGCGCCCGCGCCACGTGCAGGTTGCACGTATTTCGCCTGCTTCATCGGCGACGAGCTCCCGAGCTTGCTCTTCGACGTCGTCGTCGACGTAAGCAGCGCCGTTCGCATGGGCGGTGTCGACGACGGACCCGCCGCCGTGGTCACCGCGAGGGCTGCCACGGCCGCCGTGTCGCTCGCGTGGGGGGCGTCCGCGCTGTCCCCAAAGCTCGCCGTCTCGGCGCCCGCGCCCGCCGCGATCGCGGCCGACGTCCCCTCGCCCGGCGCGAGCTTTCCGCGCACGGACCGCGTCGGGTTCGCCGAAAGCTGCGTCACGAGGCTCTTCGGCGTGAGCGACACGTTGCTGGAAAGCGGGCCGCCATCGACCCCCTTCGGCTGACGCGTGAACGCTACGACGAGAATGCCCGCGAGCAGCGCCATCGCCCCGACGCCGGCGACCTTCTTGAAAATGCGACCCGCGCTGAGAGGCAAGGGCACGCCCGCTGCGATCGTGATCTCACTCGGCAGCACGGGGCGCGATACCGCGGGCTTCGAGTCCGGCGCGGGCGGCGGCGCCGCAGCGACCGCCGAGTCGCGACGGCACATGCTCACGACGGGATACGACGCGGCCGCGTGGGAGGCGGGGAGCGCCGGCGGCTTTGCCGCGGTCTTCGAGAGCGGCGCGGACTGCGCGCTCGACGCGGGACCCGCAGAAGAAGCGAGCCGTCGGCTCGGCGTTGCCTCCGGAAGCGAGGCAGAGCGCGAACTGGGCGGCGAGGCGGGCTCACGAGGCGTCATGGCGAAACACTCTTCAACATCGGTGCCGTCGCAACGTGGTTGAAAAGTTCCACTGCCTGATCGCGCCGCCCTGGTGGATCACGCGGTGTACAGCGTGGGTGGCCGCCCTCGCAGGACAGCCGGTGAGTCAGGCTCGGCTCACGTGAGGCCTGAGGGCAGCAGCAGCGACGGCCCAGGTCGATCGCTCAGGGTGCAATCGGCTTCGGTTTTGTCGCGTCGGGAGCATCCGGCAGCGCGCTTTCCGCGGGCGCCTTTCGACGCACGGCGGCGGCGAGATCGACCCCCTCCGCCTCCATCTTGTAGGCGTACCGAAGGATGTAGATTGCATACAACCCGAGGGCGAAGCAGCACCACTGCGCGAAGGTCAAGTTGCCGTAACGCAGATCGGCGCCGCCGCCGTCGGTCTCGGGCACGCGGAAGTAGTCCATGACGAACCGGACGGGCGCGTAGGCCAGCGACACGACGCCGACGTAGGTGCCGATGGGGAGCCGCTTCTTCCACGTGGTCGCAACGATGGTCGCGACGATGATGGTGAACATCAGCTCGAGGAGGCCGAGGTCGTAGCGTGGCGCGCTCCCCGTGATGAATTCGATAGGCCCGAAGGCGACGCGCGGCGCGTTTTCCCCCGCGAACGGATAGGTGACCGCGAGCAGCGCGTCGGCCGTCGCCCGCGCACCTGGGTGGTCGTGCACGACCGAGCATCCCGATCGCCCGAAGACCCACGCGATTGGGAAGACGGCGACGATGACGTCGGCGAACGGGAGGATCGGAACGGGAACGGCGCGCCGCTTCGCGAAGCCGACGCCAAATTTGGAGTCGTCCCACTCGAAGTACTTCCACAGGACGATGCCGATGAACGCGCCGATGAACCCGCCGAAGGAGCTGAGCCCCTCCCACACCATCAGCAGCGACCAGGGCCGCTTGAGGATCTCGTGCGGGTGGTAAAAGACTTCGTCGATCATGTGGCTGAGGACGAAGCCCGAAACCAGCATCCACGTGATGAACGAGTTGAGCTTCTCGACGTCGTACCCCTTGTTGCGGGCGCGTCGCGTCGCGAGGGCAGAGCCGATGAGCACCCCCGTGGCGACCAAGAGGCCGAACGGATGGAGCGAGATCGGGAAGATCTTGACCCCGGCGACGACGACCGGGGAAGAGCCGATCTGAAGGTCCGGAACGTGGATGTACGGGATCATGAAGTGCGGCGGTTCTAGCTCATTTCGGGGCGCCTCGCGCGGCGCTCTTCAGGGCGCGCTGGCGCGGGGTGCGGGTGCGATGAGCAGCGCGTCGGAGGCGCCCGTCCCCTCGCCCGCCGTCGCGGTGACGACGAGCCCGTCGCACGCCCGCGCGAAGAATGCGCCACCACCTGGCGCCACCTCACACCGCGCTTTCGGCATGCGCGCCTCGAGGGCGCCGCCGAGCACATCGACGGCGTGGGCGATGCCTGCGGCGCGGGCTTTTGGATCGCCCTCGTCGCGGGCGCGCATCTCGTCGGCCTCGAGCCAGCGAACGAAGAGCGACGGGGCCGAGATGCGTGCGGCGTCGACGATGCCGGCTTTGGAGACCATCACTTCATAGCTGACGACGACGACGCGCGATTCCCGCTCGCGTGTCGTTGGTAACGAGAAAAAGAGGTCCTCGGTTCGTTGTTCGGGCGTCTGCCCCCAGGTACGCCGCGCCGGGCCGTCGAGGGCGCTTCGAAGCGCATCGGGGACCGCGTTGAACGGTACGCCGAAGTTTGCGGGGCTCACGACGACCGCGAGAAACGCGAGGATGTGCTCGCCGACGCTTCGCCGTTGTGCGCCGGCGCGCTCGAGAAGCGCCTCCGTATTGCGTGCGGACCGGAGCAGGCGGGCGGTCTCGATGTCGTCGACCTTGGCGTCGAACGCGAGCAGCAGCGAGACCGCGGCGTCGGCGTGAGGGCCACGCGGAAGATCGACGAGGTATTCGCGGGCACGGCTTCGCGACGCTTTCGCAGCTTCGAAATACTCGGGCTCTTCGGCGTCGAAGGTCGCGCGCACCTCGGTCGCCCACGCGCCGTCCGGGTGCGCCTCGAGGTACGCCTGCGCGCGGGCGAGGCGCGTCCCCGCGGGCGCGGCCACGCGGTACGCGCGGTAGTCGGCGAGGTCGGCGTTGGGTGCGACGAGCGCGCGCCCGACGTCGCAGGACGCGAGGGCGACCGTTGCGGCGAGCGCAAGCACGCCATGCCGAGCGCGCGCGAGGATCATTCCGCCCCCGCGTCGTCGGCCTCGCGGCAGAAGCCGCACTCGGTCGGCGTGGTCGGCGCGAAGTCGTCGACGTAGCGCGCGTAGTCGCCGCACGTGGCGGCCTGAAGGGCCCGGATGCAGACTTCGCCATCGTGCAGGAGCGGCTCGCACGTCGACGGGAATACGACATACGGGACGACGCCGGCGGCGCCACACGCCTGCTTGCACCGCGCGTTGGTGAATCCGCACGCCATGCATTGTGTGCAGTCTACAGATTTGCGCGCACGGGCGAACCGCGCGGAATCGAGGGGCGTGGCCGTGGTGCCGCAGCCGCCCACGTCGCCCACGGTGGGTGCCGCGCCGAAGACGGCGGCGAGAAGCGCAACGAGCGCGAGCTCACGGCGACGCGGAGGCGTGGGGGGGCGCGTCACGGGAGAACCTCGTACGCAATCAGCAGCCCCAGCTGGCCGCTCAAAACAGGGTACGTCGGCGTTGCGCGCTCCCGCGTTCCGGCGCCGTAGAAGAGATCGCCCACGACCTCGCCGACGACGCCGATGCCTCCGCGCACGAACAGCACCGCCCCGGCCGACGCCTCGAGGCCGACGGTTCGCGTCGGCGTCATGACGACGGGCAGCCCCGCGCGGCCGAAGAGCGCGAACGGCGTGAAGCGCCGGTAGAGGAGATACGACGGCGTGAGAACGGTCTGCGGGACCCCTTCGAGGGCGATCGAGGCACGCAGCGCGAGGCCGTGTTGAAACCCGAGCGGGTTGCCGAGGGTCGCGGCGATGCCGAGGTCGACGTAGGTCGCCGTCCGCGAGACCGATTCGGCGGAGTCACCGAGGGGCGTCGCGAGCCTGTACGGGTTGTTGAAGCGGAGCCCC
Source organism: Myxococcales bacterium (assembly GCA_025354825.1). Lineage (GTDB taxonomy): Bacteria > Myxococcota_A > Polyangia > Polyangiales > Polyangiaceae > JANXMC01. Next base: position 4,254 of record JANXMC010000787.1, on the reverse strand, counting down.
GAGCCGACCATGGAGGTTGCGAAGAGCTGCATGTAGCCGCCCTTTTGAGCGAGCCACGGCGCGTCCTCGCCGGCCCGCGCCGACGAGGGGGAGAGCGTGCACGTGAAGGCGAAGGCGAGCGCGACCAAAAAGGTCCGGCCTCTCCCCGTGCGCGTGACGCTCCGCCTCATTCCGCCCGCGAGCATAGCTCCAAGTCGCGGCGAAGCGGTCGCGCGTTCCCCGGCCTCGCCTACGCGCGGAAGCTCCGCACTTTGGGCTTCGCGCCGAGGAGCGCGAGCTGCCCGCTGGCGGCGCTCACGTCGTCGCCGCGGCGACGGCGGATGAAGCACGAGTAGCCGGTATCGGTGAGCACCTTTTGAAACGTGAGAACGCCGCTGAAGTCGGGCGGCCCGAGGGTGCTCGCCTCGATGGGGTTCATCGGGATCAGGTTGATCTTCACCGGCAGCCCGCGAAGCAGCGTCGCAAGCTTCTTCGCTTCGATCAGCGAGTCGTTCTGCCCGGCGACGAGCGTGTACTCGATCGTGATGCGACGGCGCTTCGGCAGCGGGTACGCGCGAAGGCCGTCCATCAGCACTTTGAGCGGGTATTTTCGATTGATCGGCATCAGCTTCGTCCGCGTCTCGTCGTCGGCCGCGTGAAGCGAAATCGCGAGGCCGATGTTGCCTGCGAAGTCGGCGCCGAGGCGCGCGATCTCGGGGACGAGGCCGCTCGTCGAGACGGTCACGCGGCGTGACGAAAGGCCGATGCCATCTTGGTGCGTGAGCAGGCGCAGCGAGCGGGCCGTCGAGTCGTAGTTGTGGAGCGGCTCGCCCATCCCCATGTAGACGACGTTGCGAAGCTCTTCGTCGTCGTCGAGCAGCGCGCGGCCGGCGATGACTTGCGCCACGACCTCGTCGGGGCCGAGGTGGCGCTTCAAGCCGGCGACACCGCTCGCGCAGAAGACGCACCCCATCGCGCAGCCGACCTGCGTCGAGATGCACTGGGTCACGCGAATCTTCGCCGGCGCGTTCTGAAAGCCGCCGCCGCTCGTCGCGACCGGCTCGTCGTCGTCGTCGTCGACCGCTGCCGCGGCATCGGCGTCCACGGCGGCGTCGAGCGGCGAAGGGAGCACGCCTTTTGGGCCGCTCGTGACGCCGGGGATGAGCACGGTCTCGACCGTCGCGCCGTCGCGCATCGTCGCGAGGAGCTTGCGTGTGTTGTCGAGGGACCGACGCTCGCTAGTGATCGCGAGGACGCCCGCAACGCCGAGGGACGCGAGGGACGTGCGAAGCGCCGCCGGGAGATCGCTCATGGACGCCGGGTCGGTGATGCCGCGTGCCTGAATCCACTTGAAGATCGACTTGCCGTGGAAGGCGCGGCCGCCGAGCGTCGTCGCCACCTTTGCCCACTCCTCAGGCGAACGGGCGAGGGGAGGAACTTCGGACTCTTGCGTGAACCTGGTCGTCAAAGCGGGCGAAACCTACGGCTCAAAGCGCGCTCGCGCAATGCGACGCTATTTATCAGGCGTCTTCGGCGAGCGTTCGGTCGTCTTCGCCTCGTTCCAGTAGCCGTCGAGCACCGTGAGCGGGATGTGCTCTTCGCCGCCGCCCGCCGCGCCCCAGCCGCCGTGAAGCTCCTTCACGCGCGCTTCGACGTGGTTGAACCGCCGCGTGAACTTGTCGATCGTCCGCCGCAGAGCCCCTTCGGCGTCGACCTTCGCGTGACGTGAGAGGTTCACGAGCGCGAAGAGCACGTCGCCCATCTCGTCTTCGACGGCGCTCGCGTTGCCGGACGCGATGGCCTCGTCGAGCTCGGCGAGCTCCTCGGTGACCTTTGCGCGGGAGCCCTTCGCGTCGTCCCAATCGAAGCCGACGCGCGAGACTTTCTCGCCGATGCGCTGCGAGCGCGTCAGCGCGGGCAAGCTGCGCGGGACGCCCTCGAGGACGCCGCGCCCCTTCTTTTCGACGGCCTTGATCTTCTCCCAGTTGCGCAAAACCTCGTCGGCGTCGGCCGCGGTCATGTCGCCGAAGACGTGCGGATGGCGCGACACGAGCTTGTCGACGATGGCGGTCACGACGTCGTCGATGGCGAACGCCCCTTCGCGACGACCGAGCTCCGCTTGAAAGACGATCTGCAAGAGGAGATCGCCGAGCTCCTCGCGAAGCGCGCCGCGGTCGCCGCCGTCGATCGCGTCGATCACCTCGCACGCCTCTTCGAGAACGTACTTTCGAAGCGTTTCCAGCGTCTGCTCGCGATCCCACGGGCAGCCGTCGTCGGCCAAGAGGCGCTGCATCACGCCCACGAGGCGGGCGATCGTCGAGCCGTCCTGAAGGGCGAGGGCCGGCACCGGGCGGGGTGCGTCTTCGTCGAAAACAGGGAGCGCGCTGGGCAAATTCGGTGTGGCCATGGCGGCGCGGAAGCTAGCACGGCGTTCGGGCGCGGACCGGCCGACTCGGCGCGAGGCCGGCGCGCGACTGGTGTACAGTCGTGGTCGCTTTGCAGCTCGACCCGGCAGACGAAAACGGAGGGCGCGGCTCGGGTTTCACGTTCCGCCGCTTCCTGGTGATGCTCGCTATCGCAGCGCTCGTGAGCATCGCGTACATGCTCCGCGGCGTTCTCGCGCCGCTGTTCCTCGCCTTTCTCGTGGCGTACGCGCTCGACCCCCTCGTCGACCGGCTCGAAGCGCTCAAGGTTCCCCGCGCTATCGCCGCGGTCGGCGTGATGCTCGGCATCGTCGTCGTGATGTCGACGCTGATGTTCTTCGCCATCCCCATGTTCCTGGACGAGCTCCGCGACGTGGGCGCCGCCCTCCCCTCGCAGCTCTCGAACCTCGAAGCGCGCGTCGAACCGTGGCTATGGAGCGCCTTCAAGCTGAAGATTCCTCACTCCCTCGGCGAGCTCACCAAAGCCTACGGCGACCGCGTGCAGGCGCAGGTCCCCACGGTTCTAAGTGCCGGCGCCGTCGCGCTCTTCGGCACCCTCAGCTACGTCGCCGTCGCGTTCAGCGCGCTCATCATTCCGGTGTTCGCGCTCTACCTGCTCATCGACTTCGACCGCATCGTCGCGCGCACGAAGCAGCTTTTACCGCGACGTTGGGTCCGCCCGGTCTCACAGCTCGCGTCGCAGATTCACAGTACCCTCGGCAGCTACGTTCGCGGGCAGATCACAGCGAACATCGTTCTCGCGGCGCTCTACGCGGCGGGCCTTCGCACCGTCGACGTTCGCCTCGCCGTGCCCATAGGCGTGCTCACGGGGATGCTCGCGTTCGTGCCGTACGTCGGCTTCTTTATCGGCCTGTTTCTAGCCCTCGCGATGGCGGTGCTCGACTGGCACGGCGTCGCGCCGATCCTCGGCGTGATCACGGTGATGGGCACCGTCCAGCTGCTCGACGCGCTCGTCATCACGCCGCGCATCGTCGGCCGCTCCGTTGGCCTCGCGCCGCTCGAAGTGCTCCTCACGATGTCGGCTGCAGCGTCTCTCTTGGGGTTCATGGGAATCTTGCTCGCCGTCCCGTTGGGCGCGGTCATCAAGATTCTCCTCTCGCGTGCGACGAACGCGTACCTCGCCTCGGACTTTTACGCGCGGCCGCCGATGCGTAAGTCGATGGGCTCTCACTCGCAGTCTGGCGCGCGCCTGCCTTAGGTCGCGCCGGTCGCGTCAGCCTGTCGTGATTTCGCCCACGGCGTCGCTCCGCAAGAACGTCGCGAGAGCCTTTGCGTCCTCGCCGTACCGGCCGAGGCCGATCATGAGCTTCGCGATAGCGGCCTCGACGGTCATGTCGCCGCCGGAGATCGCACCCGCCGCTTCGGCCTCGGCGCCGCCTTGGTAGCGCGACATTTCGACGAAGCCGCGGGGGCACTGGGAGACGACGAGCACCGGAACACCGCTCGCCCGCGCCTCGGCGAGGACCGGGATGAGCGACCCCTCGAGATGCGGCAAATTTCCGGTGCCGTACGCTTCGAGAACGAGACCACGAATGCCCACGCGCAGCGCGCCTTCGATGAGCTTCGGGTCGATCCCCGGGAACACGCGGATCGCGAGAACGCGTGGATCGAGCCGATCGTCGAACGGGGCGAGCACGCCGCAAGGGCGCACGTGGGAGGCGACGTCGACGCCCAACCCGAGCTCCACGAGGGGCGGGCAGTTGGGCGACTCGAACGCTTCGAACGCCCAGGCGTCGCGCTTCGTCGCGCGGACGCCGCGAAAGGCCCGCGCCGTGAACGCAATGGTCACCTCGGGGACGTCGAGCGTCGCGACGAGGCATGCGTCGATGAG
>JANXMC010000669.1 GCA_025354825.1 Myxococcales bacterium | reverse complement strand
CACCACCGGGATGCGCGCGAAGTGCTTGTTCGCCCGAAGCTCGTCGAGCAGCGCATAGCCGCTCATGCGAGGCATCACGAGGTCCAAGAAGATCAGCCGCGGTGCCAAGTCGGGCGAGACCGACTGCAACACAGCCATCGCCCCTTCGCCGGAGATCGCGTTGGCGACGAAGAAGCCTTCGTCCTCGAGCAGGCCGCACATCGCATCACGGCACTGCGCGTCGTCCTCGACCACCAGAACGTCGGGCCGAAGACGGCGCGCGACGCTGCGAGCCCTCCCGGCGCTACGCTTCGGTTCGAAGCGTTCGGTATTCATTTTGAGTCACCCCCCGCGAGAACCGTAGCGCCGAGGAGGTGCTGCACGTCAAGGGGGCGTGCCCACGCGCGACCGAGGCGCCCCTTTGACACACCGACGCCCACGGTGTTTACGTGGGCGAGAAGGACCACGACCGTAGCCATGAAGCGGACCCGCAAGGCGTATTTTGGGCTCGCTTCGCGCGGGCGACGTCGCGTGCTCGCGCTCGCCGCGGCCTTCGCGCTCGCGGTACAGCCCATTGGGGAGGCCCGCGCGGCGAGCTCGCTGTCGGTCGCCTCGGACGCCGCGGTGAAGGCCCTCGGGACGGGCGGCCCGGCGCTCCCGGCGGACGCGATGGTCGTCGCGGCGCCCCTCGCGAGCGACCAGTCGGCGACGCGTGGTGACGAGCTCGCGGTGCGCATCGCGGCCCTCGTCGCAGGGCGCATGGGCGGCGCGACGAAGGCCCACGGGGCCGTCGCGACGCTCGCCGCGGCGCGCGGCGTCGCGAAGAACGCCGGGACACTGATTTATGTGCAGACTGCACTGACCAAAGGCGACCTGCGCGTCACCCTCGACGCCTACCCCGTGCCGCGCAACGCGTGGGATCGCGTTCGCGCGCCGCTTCCGCCGCCGAAAGCCCACGCCTTCGCGAGCGCGCCCTTCGACGCCGAGGTTCGCTCGTTCTTGGCGCCCATTCTCCTCGAGCAGGCCAAAGTCCACGTCGCACACCACGACGAAGGGGACGTCCTCGCCGCGGCCTGTGGCGACCTCGACGGCGACGGCGGCATGGAATTGGTTTTGGTCTCGCGCGCCCGCGTCGCCATCGGGCGGCTCCGCGGCAGCGCGTTCGTCCCCATGCACGTCGCGTCGTGGACGAGCCTCGCATCGCGCGCCCCCGTGCCGCTTCGTCAGCCTCTCGCGGGCGCGAGCTTCGGGCCTCGACAGGCGTCGCCAAGGCTCGTCTACGTCGGCACGAGCGACCGCGGAGGCGTCGCGCTCGACGCCGATTTAAAGGTCAAAAGTGCGCTCCGCGGCATTCCGGTTCCCTTCGCTGTCCCGAGCGTCGAGGGCGATGCGTGCGCGTCCCCCGCCGTCGCTTCGGGCGCGTTCGAGGGGCTCGTCACAGGGTGCGCGGTCGCCACTGGAGCCGGCCGCGACGGCGTCGAACGAGCCGACCCCCACGACCGTTTCGACGCCTTCGCGGCGGCGGAGATCACCGGCAAGAGCGGCGGGAGCGTGATGGTGATCGTGTCGCGCGAGCCGTCGGGCAAGCTGCGGATCAAAGTGGGCGAGGGGGACGCGCGCACCCTCGACGAAGCGGGCGCTCAGGTGGCCGTGGGGGATCTCGATCTCGACGGCACGCCGGAGATTGTCTCGTCGGCGGACACGGGCGACGACTTCGTGGCGGTGCAGAGCATGACCGCCGACGGGCTCAAGATGCGCCTTCGCATTCCCGCGCCCGCGGGCGTGCGCGCCCTCGCCATCTGCCCGCCGGAAGATCGCGGCGTTCCGGCTCTTGCCGCGGTCGTCGGGAGCGAGGTCTGGATTGTCCGCTGACGTCTCACGGCGCGTTGCGCTCATGGGGCTTCTCCTGTCGGGCCTGTCGGGCGTCTCGGCCCTCGCCCCGCGCGTCGCCTTCGCGCGCGGTCGAAGCACGAACGGTGGCAAGATCGCGCTCCGCCTGCCGTGGCCCATCGGCGGCGTCGACCCGCACCGCCTCGACGATCCACTTTCCGCGATTCTCGGCGACGCGCTCTTCGACACCCTTTACGCGCGCGACGAGGCAGGCGCCTTCGTCCCGAGCCTCGCCGAGCGCGACCCCGAGCCCGACGGCGCGAACCTGCGCGTGACGGTCCGCGCGGGGGTTCGGCTGGCGTCCGGCCGTCCCCTCGACGCGCGCGATGCCGTGGCGTCGATCGCCCGCGCCCGCGCTCGCGGAGCGCGCGCCTGGCTCGCGCCGCTGCCGGTGCCGCGCCTCGATGGGAAAAATGCGCTTCTTTTTGCGATGAAAGACGCGCCGAAGCTTACGCGCGCTCTCGCCTCGCCCGTCGTCGCGATCGTGCCGTCGGCGTTTGCGCCGGCGCTGCCCGACGGCACCGGCCCGTTTCGCGCCGAGCGCCGCGGCCCCGACGTGCTCGCTCTCGTGCGCAACCTGAACGCCGCGCGCGGCCCTTCCTTTCTCGACGAGGTCGTCGTGCGGAGCGCGCCCGATCTCGCAGCGTCGCTCCGCGCCTTCGAGAGCGGCGCCGACGACGTCGGGTGGCTCGGGTCGGGCCTCCACGAGCCGCGACCCGGTTCGAAAGCGTTCGATGGCGGCGCCGTTGCGTGGGCCGTCTTGCGCACCGGGCGGGATGCCGGCACGTGGGACGCGCCCGGTGTCGCGCAGCGCATCGCCGACGGCATTCCTCCGTCGCGCCTCGCGTATCTCGCCCTCGGCCCCGCATGGTCGACGGAGGCCGAACAGGGGTGGGGCGGCGCGCCGTGCGAGCTTCTCGCGCGGGACGACGCGCCGTGGCTCATCGAGCTTGCACGCGCCGTGGCCGCGACGATTTCGCGCCCGGGTCACGAGGTCACGGTGCGCACGATTTCGATGGCCGACTTCGCGCAACGGCGCACGTCGCGCACCTTCGCGTTGGCTCTCGACGTCGTGCGGCCCCTCGCACAAGGCTCACTAGGCGCCCTCATCGCCCTCGCGAGCGCCGACAACCCCGCGACGGCGGACGATCTCGCGAAGCATCCACCGCGCCTCGCCGAAGTCTCGCCGCGCACGCTCACGCGAACGCTGCGCCTCGGCGTCCTGGGCGACATTCGCATGCAGGGTGGCCGCGTCGCGGACATCGCGTTCTCCGCGTCGCCGAGCGGCATCGGCTTCGACTTCGGCGCGACGACGCGCGGCGCGCGAGGCTGACCCGTGCGCCTCGCCCCGCGCCTCGTTTTGGCCTTCGGCTTCGTCGCCGCCGTGTCGACATTTGGCCTCGGCGCTTTCGAGCGCGAGCAGCTTCGACGTGACCGGACCGCACGCTTCGACGAGGAGGTTCGCGGCGCCTGCACGCGCGTTCGCGACGAGCTTGCGCGGCAGGGGGAGAGCGATCGAAAGCTCATCGCCCTCGCATGCCAGTCGGGCGAGCTCGTCGACCGCACGCTGCTCGCCATCGAGGCCGACGATCTCGACGCGCGGCGCCTCTCCCTCGCGCAGCTCGTCCCGAAGGAGCGTGAAGCTTTCGACCTCGACGAGATGCTCTTGGCCTCCGACTCGGGCGATCTATTGGGCGTCGATCCGCGCACGCTTCTCGCGACGCCACGCGCCGCCGTCGAACGCGCCGTTCGCGGGCCGACCGACGCCTTCGAAGTGCGCGCCGTGTCGCCTGCGCTCGTCTCGCGCTGCCGAAAACAGGGGCCGAGGGGCCGCTCGGTCGCGCTCGTCGGTGCGCGCCGCCTCGAGCCTCTCTTCGCGCGCCTCGGTCGCACCACCGACGTGACCATCGCCTCTGCGGCGCCCAGCGCGCCGAGCCCGGGTCTTGCGACCGCGAGCTGCGCGCTCACCGACAAAGCAGGCGGATCGCTGCCGCTGGTCGTGACGAAATCGACGCAGCAGCTCGAGGCCGATCTCGCCCACATCGACGAGGCGATCCTCCTCGCTGCGATTGCGTCGATGGGCGTCGCGCTGATCCTGGCGGTGCTCTTCGCGCGCAACCTCGGGCGCCCCCTCGCCGAGCTCGCCGCCGAGGCGCGCAAGGTTGCGTCAGGCGATGCGCGGCCGTTTCGGGTGAAGGGGACCGGAGAAGTCGGCGAGCTCGTCTTCGCGTTCGACAAGATGATCGACGACCTCGCCGTCACGCGCCGACGGCTCGCCGCCATCAGCCGCGTTGCCGCGTGGCGCGAGGTCGCTCGGCGCGTCGCCCACGAGGTGAAAAACCCGCTGGCGCCCATTCGCGCGGCCGTCGAAACGCTGCGCCGCCTGCGCGCGCGGAACGACCCCGCCTTCGACGACTACTTCGACGAGGCGACGCGCACCGTGCTCGACGAGGTCCACCGCATCTCGACGATCGTCACCGAGTTCACACGCTTCGCGAGGCTCCCGTCGCCACGCCCGGAAGACGTCGACCTCCTCGCGCTGGCCAAGCAGGTCGTGCAGCTTCAGCGCGCCCACGCGGGCGCGGTGCGGATCGATCTCGTCTTCAAAAAGTCGCCCAAGGTCGTGCGGGCCGATCGCGATCAGATCATCCAAGTGCTGACGAATCTCGTGCAGAATGCACTCGATGCGCTGGGGGCGAACCGCGGCGTCGCCGAAGAGCATCCGACAGGCGATGCGGGCGAGGTCGTGATCACGCTCGACGAGAT
>JANXMC010000770.1 GCA_025354825.1 Myxococcales bacterium | reverse complement strand
GCAAAACATCGCGTGCGACGAAGCCGGGGCGGAGAACGAGACCGCGCAATAGCCCCTCGCCCCGATGGCTCTCGCACACCTTGGGGAGATCGCGAACGAGCTCTCCCAAGAGCTTGCCGAGATGCTCACCTTTCGTCTTCGCACCTTCCATCAGCTTCTCGTCGTCGATGATCTTGAGCACCGCCAACGCCGCCGCGCTCGCCAGCGCATTGCCGCCGAACGTGGAACCGTGCGTCCCCGGCGGAAGCGCTCCCGCGAGCGCTTCGGTGCAGAGCATCGCGCCGATCGGGAAGCCGCCGCCGAGCCCTTTCGCGAGGGCGATGGCATCGGGCTTCACGCCCGACGATTCGATCCCGAGGAAGCGACCGAGGCGACCGACCCCGGTCTGCACTTCGTCTGCGAGGAAAAGCGCGCCGGACGCGGTGCAGATTTCGCGAAGCCCTCTCAAGAACCCTTCGGGCGCAGGAAAAACGCCGCCTTCGCCCTGCAGCGGCTCGACGATGATCGCCGCGACGTCGGGCCCCATCGCCTTTTTCACGGCGTCGAGATCGCCATAGGGCACGTGCGTGACGCCGCCCGGAACGATGAAGCCCTCGCGGTATTTCGGCGTCCCCGTCATTGAAAGCGCGCCCATCGTGCGGCCGTGAAATGCGTTGTCGAATGCGATGATGCGTGCGCGTTCGGGCTGCCCTAGGCCGAAGAAGTGGTGCCGCGCGAGCTTGAGGATCGCCTCGTTCGCCTCGGTGCCCGAGTTGCAGAAGAACGCGCGGTCCATCTTCGTGCGGCGGCAAAGCTCGTCGGCGAGAATGATGTTGGGCTCGTTGTAAAAGTAGTTCGACGTATGCATCAACGTCGCGGCCTGCTCGGCGATCACGCGAACGAGCGACGGGTGCGCATGCCCCACGGAGCAGACGGCGACGCCGGCGCAAAGGTCTAGCCAGCGCTCGTCGTCCATGTCGTAAAGCTCACACCCTTGGCCGCGCGCGATGACGAACTGCGCGGGCTTGTAGTTCCCCAAGAGGCGGCGCTTCGCAACGGCGAGAATCTCGGTGTTCGACGACGACATGGCGGGCTCACTCTCGTGCGCTGAGGGTTCGTTTCGAGGCGACGCGATCCTAGCCTATTCTCGACTTGCAACGGCGGAGGTCGCGCGCAGCTCGAGGAGCGCGCGAGCGATTTCCGCGAAGCCCGCACCCATGGTCGACGGCGTGATGTAACGCGGCGCGACGGTGATCCGTTCGACGTGCCGCTCGATGTTGGCGACGCCGAACGTCGTCGTGAAGGCGGCGAAGCAGGCGGCGTCGTTGGGGCTGTCGCCGACGAAGGCGAAGCGCGATCGTGCGGCGCCGGCATCTTCGCCGCGGCTCACGAGGTAGCGCATCGTGCCGGTGGCTTTGTCGTCGGCGTCGAACGTCGCGTGGATGTGCACGCTCGACCGCGTCGTGCGCGCACGCGCCGCCCGAATGGCCTCCGCGATGAGCTCGATGCGCTCGTCGGGCAGCCGCACGCGCTCGCCGATGTCCCACGTGATGTCGCTCACGCGCGCGTCGACGTCGTCGGTGAGGCGCGCCTCGGGAACGATCTCGCGCACGGTCTCGACGAGCTGCGCGAGCCGTATGCGCCGCGACCGCCGTTCGGTCGCATCGCACGCCTCGACGCGCGCGATCGCCATCCCCTCGCGATGCACGAGCACCGCGCCGTTCTCCGTGATCGCCGCGTCGATGGGCCACTGCCGCGCGATGACCTCGCCCCAGCCGCTCGGCCGCCCCGTCACGGCGACGAGCACGAGCCCTGCGCCCTTGAGATCCCAAAGTGCATCGTAGGCCGCGCGCGTGAGCACGCCGTGGCTCAACACGGTGTCGTCGAGATCGAACAGCAGCCCGCGGAGCTTGCGCGCTTCCTCGGCTGGCAGCGCCGCGAGCGGCTTCACCGCGGCTCCACGCGGGCGAGCAGCGTCTTCAAGTAGAGCCCTTCGGGGAACGCCGCCGACACGGGGTGGTCGGCGCCTTGAAAGTGTCGTTCCAACACGAACGCCTGTACGTTCGCCCGCAGCGCGCCCGTCGCGAGCGATCGCGTGAGCGTGCTCATGTCGATGGCCGCGGAGCACGAGCACATGATGACGAAGCCGCCGGGCTTGGTCGCGCGGCAGCCGAGCTCGGCGACCTTCGCGTAGGCGAGCAGCGCGTTGTCGCGGGAGCTTCGCGTCGGCGACAGGCGCGGCGGATCGACCACGACCAGATCGTGGCCCCCCTTCGTGCCGGCCTCTTGAAGCAAGAGGCGCGCGTCGCGCTTCACCCACGTGATCTTTCCCGCGAGCCCGTTCTCGCGCGCGCACTCGGCGCCGACCTCGAGGGCCAGCGCGCTCTCGTCGACCGCGGTGACGTCGCTCGCGCCGCCGCGCGCAGCCGCCATCGCGAAGGAGCCGACGAAGCTGTAGGCGTCGAGCACGCTCTTGCCGCGGGCGAGCTCTTCGACGCGCGCGCGGAGGCCGCGTTGATCGAAGTAGTACCCGGTCTTCTGCCCCATCTCGATCGGGATGCGGTACGCGAGGCCGCGCTCCTTGAAGGCGAGCTCGGTCACGTCGCTGCCGCGCACGACGCCGGACCCGGGCTTGAACTTCTCGAGATTCGCGCTTCCGATGGGCGTGCGATCGAGGATGGCTCGCGGGCGAAGCTCTTCTTGGAGCGCCTCGAGGACGAGCCCCTCGCGGCTCTTCATTCCGATGGTGAGAAACTGCACCGACAGCACGTCGTCGAATTTGTCGACGATGAGGCCGGGAAGGCCGTCGCCCTCGGCGTGGATGAGGCGGTACCCCGTCGTCTCGGCGCTCGGGAGCCCGAACGAAACGCGGGCCGCGATTGCGCGTTCGATGCGGCGGCGGAAAAATGCACCGTCGATCTTCTCGTCGGCGCTTCGCGTGAGGACGCGCACCGGAATCGCCGAGCCCGGCGAGTAGAAGCCGCGACCGAGCAAATTGCCGCGCGGATCGAGCACCGCGACCTCGTCTCCCGCCAGGGCGCCGCCTTCGACGCGCTCGATCGCCTGCGCATAAACCCAGGGGTGGCCTGCCCAGACGGGCTGAACGTGGCCCGACTTGACGCGAACGGTCGGCATTTGGCGCGGGAACCTATCACCCGCGGCGTTCCGGCGCGTGCATCTCCGCGCGCCCCCGCCCAGGCGCGCTTTGCCACGGTTCAGGCCGCGCGATGGCTTTACATGGGCCTCGCTCGCGCCAACAATGACCGCCGCATCGCGACTCTCGGACACGGCCCTCCGTGAACTGGGGTCAACAGCCGCCGGCGCAGGGTCGGTTTTCTCGGGCGGCGCGACGGTCTGTCCGTGGCACCTCGGTTGCAATCAGTGGCAATCGACGTGCGCTCGGAAAGGAGGCACGACGCCATGACCATCCGGAAGCAAGGGTCCACGCGAACCATGAACGGTTTCCTTACATCCACCGCTCTTGCGGCTGTCGCGTTGGCCGTCCTCACGCCGGCGACGGCGTCCGCCCAAGGCACGCCGGATCCCCAGGCGCCCGCCGCATCGAGCAACTGTCCGCCGGGCAGCTGGTTCTGTGCGGACGCGCAGCAACCCGCCCAACCGGGACTGGGCGCGCAACCGGGGCAGCCGCTCCAGCCGCTCCCTTCGCCGGAAGCTGCGAAGCCTGCGCTGCCGCCGCCAGGCGGCTTCGCACCTCCTCCGCCTTCGGCTGCCCCGCCGCCGCCGGTGGTGATCTACCAGCCCGCGCCGCCGATCATGGTGGTGCAGCCGCGAAGCGATATGCCGCCGCGCTACAACTACACGGCGCGCCCCCCGGCGGCCACGTGGCAGCGTCAGCGTGAGTGGGGTGTGAACCTCCACTTGATCGGCGCAATGATGGGGAAGAAGGCGGCCGGAGATGCGAGCATGGGCGGCTTCGGACTTGGCCTTCGCTACAAGACGTCGCCGCACTTCGGGCTCGAGGCGGGTGTCGACCACTTCGACGGCCGCGACTACGCGGGCAACACGCGGGACGAGACGGCGTTCTCCCTCAACGGGCTCGTCTTCGTGAACCCGAAGAGCCGCGCGCAGGTCTACTTCGTCGGCGGTGTGAACTGGTCGAGCGCCCAAGTGAGGCTCGACTACTCGGCGATGGACCGCACCGAGTACACGTACTTCGGTGGCCAAGTCGGCGTGGGGATGGAGCTTCGCGCCGCGAGGCACCTCGCGTTCAACCTCGACATCAAGGGGTTCGTCCGGGGCCGCACCGACGACCTCGCGCGCTACACGCCCGAGTTCCACGACAACAACGGCCGCACGACCAACATGTCCGGCGGCGGCCTCCTCACCGCGGGAATGACCTTCTACTTCTGAGACCTCGCACGCTGGCCGCGTCACCGCGTTTCGTGCGCGTGGCTGCGGCCGCAGTTTCGGGGCTCGTTCTCGCGCTGGCAGGGCCGCCGTTCGATTTCACGATCGGCGTGTGGCTCGGGCTGGCGGGATTTGCGTTCGTGCTCGGCTCAGCGCGGGCGCGCTTTGCCGACGCGCTCGCGGTCGGTACAGCGTTCGGCTTCGGCGCGAACATGCTGGCCGTGCGGTTCGTCCCCGCGGTCGTCGCGCGGTTTACGCCGCTGCCCTACGCCGCCGGCGTGTTCGCGCTGGTGCTCCTCGCCGTGGGCCAAGGGCTCGCGTGGGGCGCGGGCGCGCTTGCGTACGAGGCTCTCGCGCGGCGGCGCATCCCGCGCGCGTTCGCGTTTGCGACGGGCATCTACGTCGCGTCTTTCGCGCCTGCCGTATTCCCTGCCACGGCGGCGGGGCTCGCGTCGGCGTGGCCCGTGATGGTGCAGCTCGCCGACGTCGTGGGCGAGCGGGGCGTCGCGTTCGTCCTCGCGCTCACGGCGGGGCTCGTGGCGGAGGCGGCCATCGAGCTCGTCGCCTCGCGCGATCGCACGCAGGTGCGGCGCGCTCTCTTGCCACTGGTGATCGCCGCAGCGCTCACCGTCGGCGTCGTGCTCGAGGGCACGTCGCGCATCCGCGCCTTCGCGCGCGAAGGCACGACGGACACGGTGCGCGTCGCGCTCATCGCGCCCGCCGTGCCTGCCGAAGCGCGGTGGGATCCGTCGCGTGCCGAGGGCGTTCTCGAGCTTCTGACGACGCTCACGCGCGAGGCCGAAGCACAAGGCGCGGAGCTCACGGTGTGGCACGAGACGGCGTACCCCTACGTCGTCGCCGCAAGCTCGCGACGCTGCCCCATGGGCGAGCATGCGATGCTCGGTGCGGGCGTACACGGTCCGGTCCTCGCCGGCGCGGTCTTCTCGGCGGGGCCTGGCGACGCGTACAACGCGGCCGCCGTCTGCGCGTCGAAGCCAGTCTGGGGCGACATTCTCGGCGCGCCCTACGCGAAGCGGCGGCTCCTCGCGTTCGGCGAGGCGGTCCCCTTTGCCGAGCACGCGCCGTGGCTGCGGCACGTCTTCGCGCGCGGGCTCGGCCTGGTCCCAGGCGATCGCAACGTGATCCTCACGGCGGGCGCCGTTCGCGCGAGCGCGCTCATCTGCTTCGAGGACACGCTCACCGGCGCGGGCCACGACGCGATGGCCGGCTCACCCAACCTCCTCGTGAACATCACGAACGACGCATGGTTCGAAGGGAGCGCCGAGACCGAGCTTCACCTGCGCCTCTCGGCGATGCGCGCCGTGGAGACACGCCGCGACTTCGTGCGTGCGGTGAACGTGGGGCCCGCCGCGTGGATCGATGCGACCGGCCGCGTCCGAGCGCGCTCTTCCGGGGCTCCCGGCGACGCGCCCTCGTTTCTGATGGTGACGCCGACGTTGCGCGAGACCCCCGCGACGCTCTTCGCCCGCTTCGGCGACACCCCCACCGCGACGGGTCTCCTGCTCGCCCTTGCCGCGATCGGCGGTGCAAACACCCTAAACGCAAGAAGGCGCGCCCGGCCCCTCGATTGAACGAGAGGACTAGCGCGCCTAGGAGCGGGGTGATGCGTAGAGCTGAAACCCGGTGAGCGGCGACTCTTTCGAATCGCCAAGAGTCACCCTGCAGAGCAGAGGAGCCGCCCTTCGGCCGCTCAGAAACGAGCCCGCGGGGGGACCGCAGGCGCGTGACTCACTGGATCAGATCCTTGAGGCTCTTGAGGGCGGTGGCGCGGATCTTCTTCGAAGCCGGCTTGCCCTTGATCGTGATCGGCTGCTTCGTGAACGGGTTGATGCCGGGGCGATCCTTCGTCGCCGGCTTCTTGACCGCCTTGAGCTTGAGCAGACCGGGAACGACGAACTCGCCCGGGCCGCGGGAACCGAGCTGCTTCTTGATGAG
>JANXMC010000698.1 GCA_025354825.1 Myxococcales bacterium | reverse complement strand
GTCGGCGCCCATCATCGCGATCTTCGCGCAGCGCGACCCCTCCACCGACGACCCGGGCAAAGAAGACCTTCACCAGGTTGGCTGCGCAGCCCGCGTGCTCAAGGCGCTGAAGCACTCCTCGGGCAACTACTCGCTGATCCTGCAGGGGCTCACGCGTATCAAGCTCGAGGAAGTCACGCAGGGCGCGCCGTACCTCAAAGCCAAGATCGCTCGCCTCGAAGTGCCGGCGTCGAGGACGACGAGGCCGAAGCGCTCTCGATGAGCCTTCGCGACATCGCGAAGCAGGTGATTCAGCTCATGCCCGAGCTCCCGCGCGAAGCGGGCTCGCTCATCGATTCGATCCAAGCGCCGGGAGCGCTCGCCGATCTCGTCGCGGCGAACCTCGATGCGCCTGTCGAAGAGAAGGCCGGCCTCCTCGAGACGGTCGACGTGAAGGACCGCATCCGCAAAGTATTGCGGCTGCTCACGCGCCAGCTCGAGATCCTCAAGATGCGCGAGCGCATCAACTCCCAAATCAAAGAGGAGATGGGGAAGAACCAGCGCGAGTACGTGCTTCGTCAGCAGCTCAAGGCGATCAAAGAAGAGCTCGGCGAAGACGACGGCGACCAGGGCGATCTCGACGGTCTCGAAGACCGCATCGCCAAGGCGAGCCTCCCGACGGAGGCCGAGCAGGTCGCGAAGAAGCAGATCAAGCGACTGCGCAACATGCAGGTCGGCTCGGCGGAGTACACCGTCGTGCGCACGTATTTGGATTGGATTCTCGATTTGCCCTGGCACGTTCAGACGCCGGACAATCTCGAGATCGCCGCCGTGCGCAAGGTTCTCGACGAGGATCACTACGGCCTCGAGAAAGTCAAAAAGCGGATTCTCGAATACCTCGCCGTCCGCAAGCTGAAGAAGGACAAGAAGGGGCCGATCCTCTGCCTCATCGGGCCGCCCGGTGTCGGCAAGACGTCCCTCGGTCGGAGCATCGCGCGCGCCCTCGGCCGCAAGTTCCACCGCGTGTCGCTCGGCGGCGTGCACGACGAAGCCGCCATTCGTGGTCACCGTCGTACGTACGTCGGCGCGCTCCCCGGACAGATCATCCAGGGCATGAAGAAGACCGCGACGATCAACCCCGTCTTCATGATGGACGAGGTCGACAAGATTGGTCACGACTTCCGCGGCGACCCCGCGGCCGCGCTCCTCAAGGTCCTCGACCCCGAGCAGAACAACACCTTCGCCGACCACTACCTCGAGATCCCGTACGACCTCTCGAACGTCATGTTCGTCGCCACGGCGAACGTGGCCGACCCCATTCCGCCGCCCCTGCGCGACCGTATGGAGATCCTCGAGATCCCCGGCTATACGCGTCGCGAGAAGCTCGCCATCGCGCGCCAGCACTTGATCCCGAAGCAGATCGAAGAGCACGGCATCACGACGGAGATGCTCCAGATCGCCGACTCGGCGGTCGAGATCGTCATCGACGCGTACACGCGCGAAGCCGGCGTCCGTACCCTCGAGCGTCAGATCGCGAGCGTGATTCGTGGCGTCGCCGTGAAGATCGCCGAGGGTGATCTCACGCCTCGCAAAATCGAGAACGAAGACCAGGTCCGCGAGTTCTTGGGCGCGCAGCGCTTCACGAGCGAAGTCGCGGAGCGCACCGAAGAGCCGGGCGTCGCGACGGGTCTTGCGTGGACGAGCGTCGGCGGCGAGATCCTCTTCATCGAGGCGACCCGCATGCACGGCACCGGAAAGCTGCAGCTCACGGGGCAGCTCGGCGACGTCATGAAAGAGTCGGCCCAGGCCGCGCTTTCCTATGTTCGTACGAATGCCGAGAAACTCGGTATCCCGAAGGACTTCCTCGAGAAGAGCGATATCCACATTCACATTCCCGCCGGCGCGATGCCGAAGGACGGGCCGAGCGCCGGCGTGACGATGTTCACGGCGCTCGTGTCGATGCTCACCGGCGTGCGTGTTCGCCACGACGTGGGCATGACGGGGGAGATCACGCTCCGCGGTCGGGTGCTCCCCATTGGCGGTCTGAAGGAGAAGGTTCTCGCGGCGCACCGTGCGGGCATCAAGCGGATCATCGTCCCGGAGCGGAACAAGGCCGACTTGGACGAAGTGCCGCTCGAAGTGAAGAACGACCTCGAGTTCATCTTCGCGAGCAAGATGGACCAGGTTCTCGAGGCCGCCCTCGAGTCGACGCTGCAGCCGAAGGCGCCGGAGCCCGAGAAGTCACCGGTCGCGGCGCCCGCGACCAACTGAGTCCGTGAAACGCGCGAGGCTCGGGCCGCTAGAAGCTGCCCGTGAAGCTCGCACCAACGTCAGCGCCTGCGGCACCAAGAGTGACGCGGGCGCTGCTGTTTTGTGCGGCACGCGTCGCGCGATCGGCGCGGCCGGGAAGCGCGATGAGCACGATGCCGGTGACCGCCGCGACGCCCGCGCCGATGGTGAGCCCGATCGACAGCGACTGGTCGCGGCTCGCGCCATCGAGCTTGCTCTGAAGCTCCGTCTGCCGCGACTGCGGGCACACGCCGCCGGGGCAGGCCTCGTTGAGGGCGGTCACCGCGCCGTTGTGACTCGCGAGAAACCCGACGGCGCCGGCGCCGAGCGCAGCCCCCGTCACCAACGAGACGATGCCCCACGGCCTTAGCGGGTGCGTCTTCGTCACCGGCGCGGCGTCGTTCGCTTCCGCCGCGCTGGTCGCGCTCGGTGCCGTGTCGGTCGCGGTCGTGAGGCTCGCGCGGTCGATTTCCACGCGCGCCTTCTGGCCATTCGCTGCGAGCACCTCGCGCTTCGCGGGCTCGTAGCCGCTCGCACGAACCTCCACCACGTGTTTGCCCGAATCGACCGGTAGGGCGATTCCGACGCTCACCGACGCGAGGCGCGCGCCGTCGAGAAAGACCTCCGCGCCGCTGTCGAACCCCTTCAACGTCACGGTTAGGCGAGGCGATTGCGATCGCAGCGACTCTGCGTGATCCCGAGCAATTCGCTGGGTTTCATCGCCTTTCGCGTCGGCCGTCGTCTCGCGCTGCGCAAGCTCGTAGTCGCCCAGCGCCGACCCGAGCTTCCCCAATCGCTCTTCGCACTGGGCGATATTGAACCGCACCTGCGCGGTCTCGCGAACATCGGCAACGCGGCGGAATTTCGCCAGCGCGGCCTCGTAACGCTCTGCATCAAAGTCCGCCGTCGCGTCTCGAAAGAGCTCGCGCGCGGCGACGACTTCCGCCGAGCTCACTTCGGGCGGCGCCGCGGCGGCACCTGGCGCGTAGAACGCGAGAGCGGCGAGCGCCGTTGCCACTGCCAGCGTTCGCGTCTTCCGGGCCTGGACGGGTCGTCCCAAAGAGGTCACGCTCCCACCCTACTACACTCGTCGAGGACTTCTCCGTGACCACTTCACCTCGCGCGCCGTCGGACAACCCGCCCTCGAGGCTCGACCCTCTCGAGTTGCGCGCGGGCGTTCTGATCGCCGACAAATACAGGCTCGTTCGGCCCGCAGGCTTCGGCGGAATGGGCGCCGTATGGGTGGCCAAGAACGAGATGACGGGCGCCGAGATCGCCATCAAGCTCCTCCTCGCCGACCGCGCCGATTCGGTCGAAGCGAACGCGCGCTTCCGCCGCGAAGCCCACGCCGCCGCGCAACTCTCGCACCGCGGCATCGTTCGCGTGTTCGATCTCCTCGAGCTCCAAGGCGCAGACGAAGGGTGTCTCGTGATCGTGATGGAGCTTCTGCGCGGGCAGACCCTCGCCGATCTCATCGATCGCGGTACCCACGTGAAGACGGAAGACGGCGCGGCGATGATGCTGCAGCTCCTCTCCGCGCTGGCCCACGCCCACGCCCTGGGTATCGTTCATCGCGATCTCAAGCCCGACAACATCTTTCTCGCGAGCGACCCCGACGGGCACGTCACGCCCAAGATTCTAGACTTCGGCATCTCGCAAATGAGCGCGCCGGGCGCGCCGCGAATCACGAGCGACGGCGTGATGCTCGGGACGCCGAGCTACATGTCGCCCGAGCAGGCGCGTGGCTCACGCGACACCGACGCGCGGAGCGACGTCTTCGCGTCGGCCATCGTTTTTTACGAGCTTCTCTCGGGCAAAAACCCGTTCGCGGGCGAGAGCTACCACTCCGTCGTCGCGGCGATTTTAGAGCGCGTCGTGCCGCCCCTCGACGGCGTCCCCGCCGAGCTGAACGCCGTGATCCTCCGCGCCCTCGAGAAAGATCCGAAGGGGCGCTACGCCGACGCGGCCGCCTTCGCGAACGCCGTTCGTCAAGCGATGGCATCGCGCGGCCCCACGCTCAGCTCGTCGGCGTTCTCGTTCGCCGCGACGCCGGGCGAGCGCGTGCCGCTCACGACCACGTCGTTTCCGCCGCCGCGAAACAACGAGGTCACCGCCGACGTCAGCGGCACCGCGGCGCCGTCCGTGCGGCGACGCCCGCGGCCTCGCACCATCGCGTGGGCCGTCGCCGTCGTGGTCATGGCGGGCGCAGTACTCATCGCGGCGTCCCGCGGCAACGCGCCTGCGCCCGCGCGCACGCTCGCGTCCGCATCGGGCGGCGTCCCCATGCAGGCCCGCGTGCTCGATGCCGATTCGGCGGCCCGCGCGCCCGCCGCCATCGACACCGCGCGTGTCGCCGCCCCGGTGGCGCCTGCAGCCGTCATCCCCTCGATTTCGGTCGAATCGCTCGCCGTCGCCAGCGCCTCACCGCTCGCCGGGAACGCCCGCCCGCCCCACGGCACGTCGCACAACGGCGGACCCTCCGCTCCGAAAGAGCGCGGCGCTGCGCCCACCGCGCTCACCGCGCCCGCGACGACCGTGCCGGCAGCTGCGCCGCCCGCCGCTTCGGCGAAGCGCGAGCCGCCGCTGCAACGCGATCCGGGCTTCTGAGTTTCGCGCTACGGTCGTTCCGTCATGAAGACGGTCCGCCTTGGTCTCCTCGGTTGCGGCACGGTTGGCGGCGGCGTGGTTCGCCTCCTCCGCGAGAACGCCTCGTACCTCGCCGCGCGTGTCGGAGCTCCCCTCGAGGTCGCGCGCGTGCTCGTGCGCGACCCCGCGAAAGACCGGGTCGCGGATCTCGATCGTGCGCTCCTCACGACGAACCCCGACGACATCTTCGGCGATGCATCCATCGACGTGATCGTCGAGCTAATGGGCGGCGTCACCCCCGCGCGAAGCTACGTCGAGCGAGCCATCGACTCGAAGCGCAGCGTCGTCACGGCGAACAAAATGCTCCTCGCCGTGCACGGCCCCGACCTCGTGGAGCGCGCGCAGGCCGCGGGCGTCGACCTCGCCTTCGAGGGGTCCGTTGGCGGAGGCATCCCGGTCATTCGCGTCCTTCGGGAAGCGATGGCCGGCGACTGGATCGAATCGCTCTCGGGCATCGTGAACGGCACGTGCAACTTCGTCCTCACGCGCATGCAGAAGGACGGCCTTTCGTTCGACGATGCCCTTCGCGAGGCCCAAGAGAAAGGGTACGCCGAGGCCGATCCGGGGCTCGACGTCGACGGTCACGACGCAGCCCACAAGCTCGTCGTCCTCGCGATGCTCGCCTTCGGCGCGCGCGTCGAGCACGAGCGCGTCCCCACCGAAGGCATTCGCGCCATCGAGCCTATCGATCACAGGTTCGCCGCGCGATTCGGGTTCGCCATCAAACACCTCGGCATCGGCCGCGACCACGGCACCGCCGTCGAGCTCCGCGTGCACCCGGCGCTCGTTCCGCTCGACACCACGCTCGCCAACGTCAGCGGCGTGCTCAACGCGATCTCGCTGCAAGGGCGCGCTCTCGGCCCGTGCTTGCTGTCGGGGCGCGGCGCCGGCGATATGCCCACGGCCGTCAGCGTCGTCGCCGACATCGTCGACGTCGCCGTCGCGCGCATCAACGGCGCTTCGGGCCTCAAAATTCGCGGCGTGCAGCTCTCGAAGCGGCCGCTCCTCCCCATCGACGACATCGAGTCGCGCTACTACCTCCGCTTCGTCGTCTTCGATCGTCCGGGCGTTCTCGCGCGCATCACGGGCGCGCTCGGCGATCACAACGTGTCCATCGAGCAGATGGTGCAAGAGGGCGGCGGCAATTCGACGGGCACGCCCGTGCAGGTGGTGTTGCTAACCCACGAGGCGAAGGAGCGCGACGTCCGCCGCGCGCTCGCCGAGGTTGGCGCCTGCGACTTCGTCGCGTCGAGCACGCGGGTGCTTCGCATCCACGGCTGATTCCCTCGGCATGGCTTGACGCGTGATACGTCGCGATTTAGGTATCACATCGTGACACAAAACGTCGAGAGCGGGGACGACAAGCACCAGGCGAACGGCGGCGCAGCGGCGTCAGACATTCCGGCGTCAGAAGTTCCGCCGGCCGAGCGTGATGCGCCTGGGAAGAAAGAGCGCGTCCTCCACACGCGCGTCCCGGCAGTGCTCGAGGCCGAGCTCAAACGGTTCGCCGACAATCTTCGTATTCCGGTATCGAACCTCGTTCGCACGATTCTCGAAGATGCGCTCAACGTCGCCGACGCGGCGACCGAGAACGTCGAAGCTCGGTTAATCAGCGCGGCGAAGCAGCTCGAGCACGAGCGCGAGCGGCTGAAGAGGCGCGTGGCGCCCGACCCCCTTCGCGACGTCTTCGCATTTCAGAGCCTCACGCTCGCGCAAAAGCAGACGTGCGTGAAGTGCACCAAAGCGCTCGGCCCCGGCGATAGGGCGCATCTCGGCCTCACCGACGGCCCGCAAGATCGCGGTCGCGCCAAAGTCTTCGTTTGCGACGACTGTTTGCCGAAAAGCTGAATCGAAACGCCGAATGCGTCGGCGCGCAGAGGGTAGCTATCTCGAAGTAGCACGGGAGAGGTCCATCATGAGCACGACCGAAACGCAGGGCGCCGGCGCGGACACGACGACAGAAGCCGCGACGGGGGAGCGACGCGCGTCGGTCGTCGACGCCGTGTTCGACATCGGCACGCAGTGGGCGGCCCTCGGGTTGAACCTTGGCAAGGTCGCCCTTGAGCAGAGCGCGCGCACCCTCGAAGCGACCGCGAAGAGCCTCGAGGTTCTTGCGAAGGAGCTCGAAGCGAAGGCCGTCGCCGCCACCGAGACGATCGTGAACAGGGGCGCCGACAAGCCGTAGCTCGGCGGCGCCAAGCTCGCGACGCCCCGCGCCGTGAGCTTGCCAATCCGCGTAATGGCTAATTGAGATACCGCTTGTCCTTCGGCGGCTTGCGCTTCTTTAGCTCTTCCTCGAGCCCTCCGTAGGCCACGCGAAGCGGCGGCGCATTGGCGCGTCCGCGGCGAGGCGGCGCGCCGGGGCGCAAATCGGGCTCGGCTTGGGACCCGCCCGCAGCGCGGCGGGCGAGCGACTTGAGGCGCAGCTTCAAGTACATCGTGCGCACCATCGACGGCGTCCCCGCGAGGAATAGCCCGACGACGATTCCGCCGAAGGGGGCGGCCGGGCCGGCCGGAACGCTCGACGGGTATACGAATCCGAGTAGCGCGAAGCCGACGGCAATCCAAATAAGGATTCGCCCTTTGACCGGCAGGAAAAAGAAGAGCCGTATCTCGAGATCGGGAAACTCGCGCCCCCACGCGACGCCGATGGCCGCGATGGCCGCGTCTGCGCCGAAGAAGGCGTTTGGCGAATTGGGGAAGAGCGTCGCAACGGCGAGCGAGAACAGATTGCCGACGATGATCGACGTGAGCAGAAATCGGATAAACCGAACGCTTCCCCATCGGCGTTCGAGCTCGGACGAGAGGAAGTAGAGACCGAGCAGCGTGAAGAGCAGGTGGTTGAAGCTGTCGGGGCTCGTGAGAAGGCCTGACGTGACGAGGCGCCAAAGCTGGTAATGGCGCACCCCCTCGGTCGAGCAGAGGAGCCAGGTCATGAACGCGCGGCCGCCGCCGACGTGATTGACTACGATCGCCTCGAAGAGGCCGACGGCGGCGATGAGGACCAGGACGACCTTGAGGGCCGGGCCGGGTCGCGGAAGCGCCATCGTGACCTGACCGGGACCGCTCATCGCAGATCACTCTAACGATGGGGTGAAATCCCGGCAAGGCACGCGAGCCCCGCGATCGCCGGCGAGACGCGGTGAGGCGAACGCGAAGGGCGAAGCGATCGTTAGAGCGCGTCGCGCACGGTGCCGCACACTGCGCGGGTGGTCACGCCGCCCGAGGTGTCTGCGGTGCATTGCACCGTGCGGGACGGAAGGTCGAGCGCGTCGAAGATCGTCACGTCGATCGCGAACCGCGCCGGCGCGACGGCGGGCGTCGCCGTGAACGTCGTCGGAATCACGGGAGGCGGCGGCGGCGGGGCAGCGCCTGCGTCACCGCCGTCACCGCCGTCACCGCCATCGCCCGCGTCAACCACGGGCGCACCCGCATCGACGAGGGTGCTCGGCGGCGCACAGGGGAGGCCGCCGGCAAAGTCCGCGAGACCTGCGCTTTGCGCGCCCACACTGGTGGCGTGGGCCACGAGCGTCGAGCGGAAGAAGCGCTCGTCGCAGTAGACAGGGCTGCCGCTTTCCGTCGTGAGCGTGTCGAGAGGCACGATGAAACTGCCGCTCGACGGGAGCGCGCCGCCATCGGGATTGAACGCGCCGGTGCCAATGGACGCCTCGCCGCAGACTGCGAGAACGCGAACTTCGCGCTGCTGGGTCGCCGTGCAGAGCACTGACCACGTCGGTTGCAGCGACGTGACGTGGGTTCTCGCCGTGTTGGGCGCCTCGTCGCGAAACCAGTTGTCGACGTCTTGCGGCGTCGATCCAAACAGCGCGGACTGCGCGTCGTAGGACGCCTTGTTGAACGCGTAGACCTTGATCGTGAAGTCGAGCGCGCCGCCAACGCCGCCGTCCGCCGGCGGAAGATCCTGCACGCGCGCATCGGCGAAGCAGTCGTAGATCCCCGATGCTGCGACCGTGCCGGTGGCATCGACCACTGCGAGCGCGTAGCGGTACATCTGGTTGCCGTCGACGCCGCAGCCGAGCGACCGGGTCAGCGATTCGGACTGGACGATGACGCCCGTCACCGCGGGGAGCGTGGTGTCGTCGCCCGAGCTGGAGCAGGCGACGGAGCCGGCGACCGCCGAGGCCACGACCGGGAGGGCGCCGAGCGCGAGAACGGCAGCG
Organism: Myxococcales bacterium; assembly: GCA_025354825.1. Lineage (GTDB taxonomy): Bacteria > Myxococcota_A > Polyangia > Polyangiales > Polyangiaceae > JANXMC01. The sequence continues at coordinate 5,361 of JANXMC010000698.1, read as the reverse complement.
AGACGGCGGAAAAACCTGGTTCGGAAGGGGTAAAGCACGGCGAAGGCGCGGGACCTTACGCGCGATGCGCTCTGCCTTCAAAGGGGATTCGGCGAAACGGACGAACGCGGGCCGGCGCTGCGTCCGAGCCGCGACCACGTCGCGGTGCCGCGGCGCCTGCGACGCGTCCTACGCGCTGCTTCGGGCTTGCGTAGCCGGGGTACAAATGCGATTCGCCTCCTTCCATGGTACCCGCCATCTTCGCATCGCTGACGTCGGCGCTCTCGCTGGGCCTCGCCGCCGGCGACACGGCTCCGGCAGCCAACGCGCCTCCGCGCCTCGACCCCGTGCAGCTCGTGCTCGGGGCTTCGATCCCCGTCAAAATCGTCATTCTGCTGCTCGTGAGCTTCTCGGTGGCGTGCTGGCTGGTCATCGGCGTGAAGGCGCTGCACCTGTCGCGCGCTCGCTCCGAGTCGACGCGCTTCTTGAAGGCGTTCGATCAGGCGAAGTCGTTCGACGCGTTGGCGGCATCGTTGGCCGACTTCCACGGCTCGCCCTTCGCGCGCATCTTCGCCATGAGCTACGACGCCCTCGCGCGCGTCGGCCCGATGGCCGCGGCGGGGCAGTCGCAGCGTGCTCCGCAGGGCGGCGCTCGCCCACCGCTGAACGATGCGCTCGCGACCCACGTCGAGAGCGTAACTCGGCGCGCGGCCGCGAAAGAGGTGACACACCTCGAGTCGTGGATGGCGCTCCTTGGTACGATCGGATCGACCGCGCCGTTCATCGGCCTCTTCGGCACGGTCTACGGAATCATGGATGCCTTCTTGAGCATCGGAAACCAGCAGAACGCGAACCTCCCGGTCGTCGCGCCAAAGATTGCCGAGGCGCTCATCGCAACGGCGATCGGCCTCGTCGCCGCGATCCCCGCGGTCATGGCGTACAACTACTTCGCGCGCCGCGTGCAGGAGATCGCCGACACGCTCGAAGCCTTCGCCGCCGATGTCGCCGCCCGCGCGAAGCTCGGGGGGATGTAGCCAATGAGTATGTCGGCGGGCGGGGGGAGGCGTAAGGGCCGCCTCGGCGGCATGAACGAGATCAACGTGACGCCGCTCATCGACGTCATGCTGGTGCTTCTCGTCATCTTCATGGTGACGGCGCCTCTGCTCACCACGGGCGTGCACGTCGATCTTCCCAAGGCGAAGAGCGCTCCGATGCAGGCCGATGACACGAAGCTCTTGATCATCGTGACGCGCGACGAGCAGGTATTTCTCGGCAAAGACGAGATTACGACCGCCGTCGAAGATCGTCTGAAGACCAATAGCCGTCTAGCAGAGGACAAAGAGGTCTACATTCAGGCCGACGAGAACGTGAAATACGGCGTCGTCTTGCGGGTTATGGCTGCGGCGCGCAACGCCGGCGTCGAAAAGCTCGGCATGATTACCGATCCACTCGTGGTCAAATGAGCCGCTGAAGGCCTCTGAAACACGAAGCGATGGCAAAGGACGCACGCACGGCGTGGTTACCCACGTACCAAGGGGATGAGGTTGCCGTCGGCATCGCGCTGGCGATAGCCCTTCACGCCATTCCGATTGCGGCCCTCGTCTACAAGGCCGGGCACCCCTCGCCCGTCGAAATCGAAGAGCCGACCATTGCGCGCCCCGTGATCGCGGCGTCGATGTTGAAGCTCGGCAAGCCGATGGATCCAAAGAAGCTTCCGGACCGCCTCGTGCCCAAAGCGCGAACGGCGCCGAAGCCTGCCGACGTCGTCGCATCGGCGGAAGACTCGGCGAAGAAACACCTCGACGCTGGCGCGCCGCCGCCGCCCAACACGAAGGAGTCAGACCTCGCGAATCTCATCGCGAAGAGCGACCCGTTCGCGGAAGACGCCGGAAAATCGCGCCCCGAAGAGGGGCACGCCGAGGGCGTCGAGGGTGGCACCGAGACGGATCCGAACAAAGTGCATGCGGGTGATGCCTACGCGATGCAGCTGGGCGCGTTTCTCCACGAACGCTGGCAGTACCCGACCGTCATCTCGCAGGGCGAGGCGAACAAGCTTTGCGTCATCTTCCAGGTTGGAATCGACCGCCGGATGACCATTTGGCACGTGCAGCAGTCGCCGGTGAAGTCGAGCGGCAACGAGCTTTTTGACGACTCGGCACGGACGATGCTCCAAAAGCTGCTCGATGATCGAACTGCACTTCCTCAGCCCCCGGACGGCGTCGCGGAATCCTTTCGCGGACGGGCGGTGAACCTCTTGCTTCAGGGCAGTACTCAGGGAGATACCTCACGATGCAAGTAAGGCTTTCAAGCGCGCTCCTCGCCACGGGCGGGGTCGCTCTTCTCTTTATGGCACTGCCCGCAATTCCCGTAAGCGCCCAGTCGGCGCCGGCTGCGGCGGCGAGCTCCCTTCCCACGGCTCCCCAAGCGACGGGCGGCGCCGTCACGCAAATCTCGGTGTCGGGCGGCAACCGTGCGCTCTTCAAGATCGCCGTCGCGCCGCCCATGGGGCCCACGGACGTGGCCACGTCGGTCGTCGATACGGCGTCCCGCGACTACACGCTTTCGAGCCTTTTCCAGGTGCTCGACCCGAAAAGCTTCACCGCCAACCTCGCGACCGAGGGGCTCGGCATCGACCCGGCATCGTGGCGTAACGTTGGCGCCGAAGGCGTCATCAAGGGGAACGCCGTCTCCCACGGCGCGAGCGTGAAGCTCGAATTGCGACTTTACGTCGTCTCCCGTGGCGGCGAAGCGGTGCTCAAACGCGAATACGACGTCCCCTCGGGCGGCGTGCGCGGCGCGGTGCACCAGTTCGACAACGAAGTCGTCAAATGGTTCACGGGATATGCGGGGAGCTTCGGCTCCCGCATGGTCTTCAGCGCAACGACGGGGCGCGGCCAAAAGGGCATTTTCTCGATCGACAGCGACGGGCAAGGGCTCGGTCGCCTCGGCGCAGTGTCGAACGTCGCTCTCGCACCAGCCATCGGAAATGGTTCGATCTACTACTCCGGCGGCCTCGCCGACGGAAGCTATGCGCTCTTCAAAGTTGGCAATCCTGCGGCCGTCGTGAAGCACGCCGGGCTCGTCTTCGGCGTCGCGTTCGGCGGCGGGAAGATGGCATTGGTGATATCCCAAAATGGGCAGAGCGATATCTACATTGGCTCGCCCGAAGGGACCGATCTGAAGAAGGTCACCAACGGCGGGCTCAACACGCACCCATCGTTCGGCGCGGCGGGACAGCTCGCGTACGTCTCGAACGCCGGCGGGAATCCGCAGATTTACGTCGACGGCAAGCGCGTGAGCTGGCGCGGCACGTACAACATGGCCCCCGCGTGGTGCAACGACCCCGAGGGGGCGAAAATCCTGTTCATGGGGCGTGACGGCGCAACGTGGGACATCTTCAGCGTCGACGCCAGCGGAAGCGCGTCGAGCGTGAAGCGCCTCACGCAAGACCAAGGGTCGAACACGTACCCCGCCTGCTCGCCCGACGGGCGCAGCGTGGCGTTCTTCTCGACGCGCGGCGGCCTTTATACGTCGAACGCGCAGGGGATGAACCAGCAGAAGATCAGCGCCGTGACGGGCGAGTCGCTCCGCTGGGAGTGACGACGCGTCCGTGAGCCTGCGGCGACCGGCTTGGCGTCGGTCGCCATCGCTCACCGTGGAAGTACGTATGGCTCGGGCTTCCTAGCCAATCCGGTCTCGCGACGGCTCACGAACGCGCCGACGGCGAGACGCGAAGACTCAAGAGCCAGTATTGGCTTTTGCGGCCTTCGCGTCGGCGAGCATCGTTTCGATCGTGCGCGTCGTCATCGTGCCCGCCAGGACCTCTTCGTTCTGGAGAAGCCGCCGGTGAAGCTCGATGTTCGTGCGAATGCCGCCGACGATGAACTCGTCGAGGGCGCGGCGCATGCGAACAATCGCTTCCGCGCGCGTGGGGGCGTGGACGATGAGCTTCGCGAGCAGCGAGTCGTAATCCGCAGGCACGCGCCAGCCGCCGTAAACGCCTGAATCGACGCGAACGCCGGCGCCGCCCGAGGGGAAGTATTCGGTAATCAGGCCGGGCCACGGCGCGAAGGTGACAGGGTCTTCGGCGTTGATGCGGCACTCGATGGCGTGGCCGCGGAAGGCCCACGGGCGCGTGTCGGGGAGCTCGAGCTTTTCGCCGGCGGCGGCGCGAATCTGAAGTGCGACGAGATCGAGGCCGGTCACCATTTCGGTGACGGGGTGCTCGACCTGCACGCGCGTGTTCATCTCGAGGAAGTAGAGGCTCTTGTCCTCGTCCATGATGAACTCGAGAGTTCCGAGGGAGTGATATCCCGTTTCGCGGATCGCGCGACGGATCACCTCGCCCATCTCTTGGCGCTTCTCCGCCGTCATCACCGGGCTCGGCGCTTCCTCGATCACCTTCTGGTGGCGGCGCTGGAGGGAGCATTCGCGCTCGCCGAGCGTCCAGACGCCGCCGTGCTTGTCGGCCAGCACTTGAAACTCGATATGCTTCGGCCGCTCGATGAACTTTTCGAGATAGACGTCGGGGTTTTTGAAACCGCTCTCGGCCTCGTGCCGCGCGCTCCCGAACGACCCCTCCATCTCGGACGGTTGGCGGACAATGCGCATGCCGCGCCCGCCACCGCCCCCCGACGCCTTGAGGATGACGGGGTATCCGATGCGGGTCGCCTCTTCGAGGGCGTGGGCCGAGTCGCGCAGAACCTGCGAGCCCGGCAGAAGCGGCAGCCCGAAGCGCGCAGCGTTGGTGCGAGCCGTGACCTTGTCGCCCCAGGCGCGCATGGCCGCCGGCGTCGGACCGATGAACGTGACGTTGCACTTCGCGCAGAGCGCCGCGAACTCGGCATTCTCGGAGAGAAATCCGTAGCCCGGGTGGATCGCTTCGGCGGCCGTTATTTCGGCCGCGCTGATGATCGCCGGGATATTGAGATAGCTCTTCGCCGCCGACGCGGGGCCGATGCAGACGGCCTCGTCGGCGAAGCGAACGTGGAGCGCCCGTGCGTCGGCCTCGGAGTGGACGGCGACCGTCTTGATTCCGAGCTCGCGACAGGCGCGCAAAATACGAAGGGCGATTTCGCCCCGGTTCGCGATGAGGATTTTCTTGAACATCGAAAGACTACGGCGCTCGGCCACGCCGATTCGCCGCCTCGTGAATCAAGCCTTCTTCACGCGAAAGAGCTTTTGCCCGAACTCGACGGCTTTGCCGCTTTGAACGTAAATCTCGACGACGGTGCCGGAGCACTCGGCCTCGATTTCGTTCATCAGCTTCATCGCCTCGATGATGCAGAGGGTCTGCCCGTGACGAACCACCGAGCCGACTTCGACGAACGACGGCGCATCGGGGCTCGGCGACTTGTAGAAGGTGCCTACGAAAGGGCTGGT
>JANXMC010000696.1 GCA_025354825.1 Myxococcales bacterium | reverse complement strand
GCCATCGTCGCGAGCAGCACCGCCGTCGCGCCCACACTTTTTCGAAGAGCACTTCGCACGCGATTGGAACGCGTCATCCGCGCGCCGCGCCGCCACGGCCTCGTTCCGCCATGACGTTCGCCGGGCGGGCCGGCACGGCGGCGAGGAGCACGTCGATAACCGCGTCGGTGGTCACGCCGTCGGCCTCGCCTTCGAACGATCGGATCAGCCGGTGGCGCAGCGCCGGCTTCGCCACGCGGGCGATGTCTTCGAACGCCACGTGGGCGCGCCCTTCGCAAAGCGCGACGGCCTTTGCCGCGAGGACGAGGGACTGCGCGCCCCGCACCCCCGCGCCGAAGCGGAGCGCGCGCTTCACGAGGTCGGGCGCGTCGGGGGCCGTGGGGTCGCTGGCGCGAACGAGACGCGCGGCGAAGCGCAGGACCGGCTCGGCGAGAACCACGTCGCGGCAGAGGGCGCGAAGCTCGAGGACCTCGGCCTGCCCCATCACCCGCGGCGGCGCGGACGGCGCACGCCCCGTCGTCCGCACGAGCACTTCGCAAAGCTCCTCTTCACTCGGATTCGGAACGTTCACCTTGAGAAGGAACCGATCGAGCTGCGCCTCGGGGAGCGGGTACGTCCCCTCCATCTCGATGGGGTTCTCGGTCGCGAGGACGAAGAACGGCTGCTCGAGGGGGTACCGCGTTCCGGCGAGCGTCACGGCGCTCTCCGCCATCGCCTCGAGGAGCGCCGCCTGCGTCTTCGGCGTCGCGCGGTTGATCTCGTCGGCGAGCACGATCTGCCCAAAAATAGGCCCCTTTTGCACCGTGAACATCCCCTCGGTTCCTCGCGCGGCGCGGGCCACCGGATCCATGACGAGGACGTTCGTGCCGACGACGTCGCTCGGCATCAGATCGGGCGTGAACTGAATGCGCGAGAACTTCAGGTCGAGGCATTCGGACAGCGTCCGCACCAGGAGGGTCTTGCCGAGGCCCGGCGCGCCCTCGAGCAGCACGTGCCCCCCCGCGACGAGGGCCCACATCACATGCTCCACCACGTCGGTCTGCCCGACGACAATCTGCCCGATGGCCTCACGCAGACGCGTGACGGCCGCAGCGGACGCTTGAAGCTTGGTCTCGAGATTCGATGTCATTCGTGCTTTCGCCTGCGCGGGCATCCGAGCGCCTACGCGCTCGCGCTCTACGGTTGGAAGTACTGCCGAACCTGCTCTCGGTATTCCTGGGGGACGTCGCTGTGCTCGACGCCGTCGACCTCGCCGGGACCGACAGCGCCTAGATCGCCCGTGCCGCGCGCGTTGGCCGTGCCGCCGGCCTTGCCCGTCGTGAACGTCGTGACGGCGCCGGGGAGGCCCGGAGCCTTGCGAAGCTTGGCGTGGGCGCGGGCGCGCATCGTCTCGCCGTCCAGCGGCGCGCTCGCCCCGGCGTGATCGCCCGTACCCTTATCGTCGCGGCCGCCTTTGCCGCCCGCGCGGCCGTTGCCGCTTCCGGCCGCCTCGCCGTCGCCAGGTCTTCCGCTTTTGCCGCCGCCCGGCCCTCCAGGCCCTTCTTCGCCCGCGTTTTCGCCGCTCGCGGGCATCGGCATCGGCGTGCCGCTCAACCCCGATTTGGCTTCGTCTGCGCCCTCTTGAGCGCTGTCGAGGGCGTCGTCGCGCTTCGCTTCGGCCGCCTCGTCGTCCTCGTTCGCGAGCCCTTTGAGCCTGTCTTCGAGCTCCTTCTGCCCCTCCCCCGACTCGAGCTCTTTCGCGAGCTTCTTCGCTCCGGCCGGATCGCTCTGCGTCGCGCCCTTCGCCGCCATCTTCGCGAGCTTCTCGGCGAGCCGTTTGCGCTCTTCGGGCGTGAGCTTTTCGAGAGCCTTCGCCATCGCCTCGGCGAGCTGCTTCGCCGCCGAGTCCGTCGCTTCGCGATCGAGCCGCTCGAGGGCGCTCGCCGTCGCGCTCGTTTCGGCGCCCGCCTCTTTCATCGCTTGCGCGAGATCGCGCAGCAGCGCCGCGCGCCGGCCTCGCGCCTCGAGGCCGTCTTTGGAGTCGAGCAGCGATTTTTCGATCTCCTTCGCGCCGCCTTGGGCCGCCGCGCGCGCGGCATCGCTCAACGCACGCTGCGCGAGGGTGCGGTCCCCCTTTTCGCGCTCGTTGGCGATCCGCTCCATCTCTTCGTCCATCGCCTTTGCGTCGTGCTCGCCGAGCGCTTCGCCTGCGCGTTTCGTCACCGCGTTCTCGCCAAGCTTCGCCACCGCGCTCTCGAGGCCGCCCCGCGCTTCGCCATCGCCGAGGGACAGGCGCTCGGCGACGATGGCGTCGCGAAGCCGCGCGATTTTGCCCAGAGCCCCTTCGGGCTCGAGCCCTTTCCGAACCTCGTCGCGGAGCTTCTCGGCGTCTTTCGCGAGCGCTTCGAGGCGCTTTCGCTGCGCGTCGTCGCGCGCATCGACGTGGGCGAGGGCCACGACCTTCGCCAGCCCTTCGGCATCGGTCACGCGCGTCGCCGCGAGCGCCTTTGCCGTGACGACGGTGGCGGGAGGCTCACGGGGAGCCAGGGCCAGGGCCACGAGCGCCGCCGCCGCCATGGGGAGCGCGGCGTGCACCGGCCGCAGCACCACCGGCCGCGCCTGGTTCGGCCTTGCGGCACGCAGCGCGTGGGCGGCGCGCTCGAAGACCACGTCGGACGCATCCGACGGATCGTCTGCGGCCCCTTCGACGCGATCGGCGCGCATCCCCACGGCCGTTGTGATCGTCTCGGGGGTGCCGAGCTGCTCGTCCAAGTAGAGAGCGACCTCGGTATCGCTCCACCGCCGTCGACGCGCAACCCATGCGCCGGCGGCGCCTCCCACGATCGCAACCGCCGGCGCGGCCACGCGCACCGCGTGGTTGCGCGTCGCCCACCCGATGGCCGCGGGGACGACGGCGAAGGCCAGACCGAGGGCGACCCCCGAGACGACGTGACGCGCGGAGAGCCGCGCCCGCACCGCCCGCGCCTGCGCACCGAACAGACTCGCAAGCGAATCGACGGGCGCACCAGGCGAGGGAGACGAGAGAGCGGAGCGAGGGGAAAGGCGCGTCGTCATGCTCGCATCGTGAAGTACGAACGCGCGTCGCGAACGGTCTCTTCCAACGGTGGGTAGAGCTGGATCATCTAGCCACCACGATCGAGATGATCGCGCGTGTGCGCGCGTGTGAGGACTCTCTCGCACCACGCGAAGGCCACTTGGAAACTGCAGGTTCCATCACGCCCTCCTGGAATCGAGGAGCGCGCGCGAGATGGACCGCCTTTCGCAGAGTCTCTCGCCGAACCCCCCAAGTCCTGCGGAGGATACCAGTGCTCCCCTTTTCAAAGCGAACCCCCCGAGCCGACGAAGCTGGTGAAGCCATCAACACCGGTGAGTTCGAGGTGATCCGCGTCGGCGCGACGCCGAAAGTGGGGCAAGTGGCCCGCGTTCCTGCGATGCCGGCCGCGCAAGCCCGCGCGTTCCAGCGTTCGATCTCCGACGACGAGCGCACAATGGTGATGCCGCAGAAGTCGAAGTCGAGCCCGCCGCCCGGCTTCATCGCGTCGCCGACGCCGTCCACGTCCCTCGCGCCTTCGGTGAAGACCGCCGCGCACCGCGACAACGGGAGCGCGAACGCCAACACGAACGCCCGTCCGCGCCCGCCGATGAGCATGGCGAACGACGAGCACACGATCGTTCGTCCCCACGACCTTCCGAAGGGCGCGTTCGCCGCGGGCCGTCCGAGCCCGGTGACGGCCCCGACGCCGGCCCCGGCCGCCGACGCGAAGAAAGCGAATGCCGCCCCCGCGATCAACGCGCCGGGCAATGCCAAGGCGAACGTCGCAAATGGGCCCGATTCGGGCGGCCTCATCGACGTCCCCGCGACGGTCATCACGACGCGCACGCGCATCCTTACGGGCCGCCCCACGGTCTCGTGGGCCGCGGCGCTCATGGCCATGGGCGTGTTCGTCGGCCTCGTGTCGGCAGTCGTTGCCCGCGGCGATACCGACGCGCTCATCGATGCGACGGCGTCGTTCGTCGACCCGTCCCACACGGTCGCCAAGGTCCCCGCGGCCGCGGCCGCTCAGCCCGCAGCGGCGCCGGTCGTTGCGCAGATGATGCCGGTCGCCGTTGCGCCGCCTGCTGCAGCGCCCGTTGCGATGTCCGCCCCCGCGCCGGCCGCGACGACCTGCGCCGCCGACGCGCCGAAAGCGGACATGGCGAAGTCGTCGACGGACGCGAAGCTCGCCGAGCACGCGGACAAGTCGGACAAGTCGGACAAGACAGAGTCGAAGCACAGCGAGCAGGCGAAGTCGGTCGACGCGAAGCCCGAGGCGAAGGTCGCAGCGTCGGTTCGCCGCTGGACGGTGCCGTCCCACGAAGTGAAGGCTGCGCCGAAGCCTGCCGCGCCGAAGGCCGAGAAGGTCGCCGCCGCCGAGAAGCCCGAAAAGACGGAAAAGGTCGAGAAGAAGGCCGTGAAGGTCGAGTCCGAGTCAGAGAGTGCATCGGCGGCCGACGCGCTCGCTCGCGCGCAGCTCGAAGCGTCGCTCAAATAACCCCGCGCGCCCCTCGCGGGTGAGCGCTAACCGCCGTCCCTCGGTGCCGTGCACGCGGCCCGAGGGCCTTCGAGCGTTTGTACGATCGTGCAGCCGCCGAGCCCTTGGGCGGCGCACGCGACCGTGAAGCTCGCGCCCCGCGCGCTGCTCGTCGCCGCCGAGCCGCCGAAACCGCCGCACGATTCGCCGCCAGCATCGGGTTTTCCCGCGTCGCCGCCGACGCAGGCTTTGAGAATCGACTCGCCGAGCGCGAGCTTCGTCGCGACGCACGTTGAGCCGGGCAGCACGAGGTTGCACTGCAGCGTCTCGAGGAGCCCCGTTGCGCACGACGTTGCCGTCGTCATGTCGCTGCACGTGACGTTCGCCGTGGCGATGCAGGTGGTCGTCTTCGTGGGGGCGCACCCAACCCCCACCGCAGTCGTGGCGCAGTCGCCCCCGCCGAAGAATTCGCACGCGCGCCCGAGGTCGTTTCCGCCGTCGGCTCCCGCGTCGTTGCACACGTGGAGCGACGTGCCGTCGCACCGTGTCCTCTTGCATGCGAGCTCGTCGCTCCCCGTGCACCTGCCGACGGTCGTCGCCTCGTCGCGCGCCACGCACACTTGGCCCGACGCGAGGCACCGCTCGCCGGCCGCGCGGCTGCTGCCGTTCATGCACTCGACGCGCGTGTTCCCTGCGCCGAGCACGCGATCGCCGCCGCCGCACGCGCTGAACTCGCCTGCCGGGCACGGAGCACCCGTCAGCGTGACCGCGTAGACGTCGTTGCAGCTCGTCGCCGTGCGGAGGGCGTCCCAATAGGCTTTGAGCGCCCCGCGCACGGGCATGGTGGGGTTTGCCGCGCAGTCGAAGGCGAGCACCGCTTGCACCATGCATTCGCCCAGCTGGTTGTGCCCCATCGGCGATTCGCACGCGCCGAGCCATGCGCACGCGTGCTGCGCGTGGTCGAGCGCCTCTTCCGAGGTCCACGCGCAGAAGTTCGTTTCGCCCGGCGCAGCGTCGCGGGTCGCGGGGGCATCCGCGCCCGCGTCGTTCGCCACGCTCACGCTCACGCTGCCGTCGTCGGCGCAGGCCGACGTCTGCCCGCAGGCGTTCTCGAGGTCGTCGAAGCCGTGAAACAGATCCGTGCAGCCGACGGCGAGCGCGCCGCCGACTGCGGCGAAGACACCCAGCACGGCCCAAGCTCGTCGCGTCATCAGAACTCCCCCGCGATCCCGATCGAGGCCGGGCCGACACGCACGGCCGTTGCCGCGGCCCTCGCGGCGGCCGGCACGCGCGACGGCCTCGTCCACAGAATCACTGCGACCGCCGTCGCAGCGCCTGCTCC
>JANXMC010000628.1 GCA_025354825.1 Myxococcales bacterium | reverse complement strand
CAAAAAAGACGCTGCAAAAGAGAAAGACGACCCGGCGCCGAAGCGCCGCGGAGGTGGGCTCGAGGTCTCGGGTGAAAGCGACCCGCTGCTGCCGCTCGTGCGCACGGCTCTCGAGCGAACGGACATCGACGCGGTGCTCGTCGTGCTGCCGTCGATCACTGCCAAGTATGCGAAGGGCGGCGGGCTCGACCTATTTGCCTATTGTGACGGCGTTCGCGAAGAAGGCGGCTTCGCGGCGGGGCGCCTCGAGTCGGCCTTTCGCCGGGTCGGAAGCACCCTCGCCGAAGCGCGCGAGCGCGACCACTCTCTCCCCGAAGGCTTTTCCCGCGGCGCCACGGTGAGCCTCCGCGACACCACGATCTCCGAGCGGCGCACCGGCCAAATTCTCGGTCTCGCGCTGCCAATGCTGCTCATCGCGATGTCGCTCCTCGGTGTCTTCTTGCCGGCCGTCGACATCACGGCGGGCGAAAAAGAGCGCGGCACGATGCAGACGCTTCTCTGCGCGCCTCTCCACCCGTTCGAGATCATGGCCGGCAAGCTCCTCGCCGTCTGGGCGATCTCGCTCATGATGGCCGCGGCCAACGTGGCGAGCTTCGCGCTAACGATTGGCAAAATACTTCCGAGCGAGCTCCCCGTTCCTCTGTGGACCTACGCGGCGACGCTCGCGCTTCTCGTCCCCGTGACAGGGCTCTTCTCGGCGCTCTTTCTAAGCGTCGCGAGCTTCGCGAAGGACTTCAAAGACGGCCAGAACATTCTGATGCCAGTCTACCTGCCGTGCACCCTTCTCGGCTCGGCGTCGCTGCTACCGGGCATCGAGATCGACCGCGTCACGGCGCTCGTTCCGGTCGTCAACGTGACGCTCCTCATCAAAGCCGTCTTCCTGCAGCGTGCGACCGCGGAGTTCGTCTTCATCACGTTCGCGTCGACGACCGTGTACGCGCTCTTGGCGCTGAGCCTCGCGGCGCGCGTCTTCGCACGAGAAGAGCTTCTTTTGGGCGGCCGCGAGACCGCGCGCTCGTTCCTCGGAATCGACGGCGCCACCGCGAAGTCCCGCCCCGAAACGCCGTCCCCCGGCGCAAGCCTCGCGGCCTTCGCGTGGGTGCTCGTGGTCGCATTCTACGGAAGCTCGCTCATCGCGAGCTTCCCGATGCCGCTGCAGATCGCTGCCGTGCAGATCGGTTTCTTCCTCATCCCCGTCATCACGCTCGCCGCGCTTCTTCGGGTCGACCTCCCGAAGACGTTCGCGCTGCGCGCGCCCCGCCCCCTCGAGGTCGCAGGCGCGATGCTCCTTGGCGCGTCCGCGTGGACGATCGCGAGCGCCATCTCGAGGCTCGCTCCACCTCCGCCGGAGCTCGTTCAAGAGCTCGAGAAGCAGCTGTCGATGGACGGCGCACCACTTTGGATGATTGTCCTCGTGATCGCCGTCACTCCGGCAATTTGCGAAGAGACCGTCTTTCGCGGATTCGTCTTTTCAGGGCTTCGAAGGCTCGGCCCGTGGACGGCGATCATAGGATCGGCGCTGCTCTTCGGGATCGCCCACGGGTCGGTTTACCGCATGCTTCCAACGGCGCTCTTGGGCGTCGTGATAGGCGGCGTGCGCGAGCGAACCAAGTCGCTCTTCCCCGGGATGGTGATTCACGTATTGAACAACGGGCTGCTTCTCGTTGTGTGGAAGCTGCGCCCCGACTGGATGCACGCCGATGTGTATCCGGCCTTCGTTTACGCGGGTGGAGCCGCGGTCGTGGCCGCCGGCGCTTGGCTCGCGATGGGGCTCAAGCGCCCTGGTGACGCGCCGCTTGGCGCGCTCAACAGTGGTTCAAAAGAAACCAGCCCGCGATGAGGATCGGGGGGACGCCGAGGAACCATGCAAGTCCGTATTTCATCGTAGTGACCTCCGAGAGTGGACGCCGACGTGGCGTCGAGAAAGCGTCATTGCAAACGTCGCGCCTCTCGTGGATCGCTGTTTTTCCCGCGTAAATCGCGCACTCCGCGCACGTGCGAAAGTGTCACGCAGGTGTGCTTCGTGGCGGTCGTGTAGCGGTTGCACATCGCGCGGTGCGGCGCGATGCTCCCGGGCCATGGCAACCAAGAAGATGCGAGCGGCGCAAATCTCCAAAGCAAATGGCCCCTTCGAGATCGTCGAGAGAGACATTCCCGAGCCGGCGGATAGGCAAGTCCGTATCAAGGTCGAGGCGTGCGGCATTTGCCACAGTGACGTCTTCGTCAAATCAGGTGGATACCCGGGTCTCGCGCTTCCACGCATTCCCGGGCACGAGCTGGCCGGGCGCGTCGATTCGGTCGGCGCGAACGTCACGCAGTGGAAAGCGGGCGATCGCGTCGGCGTGGGCTGGCACGGCGGCCACTGCTTTCAGTGCAACGCGTGCCGCAAAGGGATGTTCATTAATTGCGAAAAGGCTCAAGTCACCGGCATTAGCTACGACGGTGGCTATGCCGAATACGTCGTCGTCCCGCAAGAGGCCGTCGCGCGCCTCCCCGAGAAGCTGAGCGCCGTCGAAGCAGGCCCGCTCCTTTGCGCCGGCATCACCACGTACAACTCGCTTCGCAACAGCGGCGCACGCGCGGGCGACACCGTCGCCGTGCAAGGGATCGGCGGCCTCGGCCACCTCGCGATTCAGTACGCGGCGAAAATGGGGTTCCGCACGATCGCCATCTCGCGCGGGGCCGACAAAGAGGAGCTCGCGCGCAAGCTCGGCGCCCATGAGTACGTCGACACGAAAGACGCGCCGGCGTCCGAGGGGCTCAAGAAGTTGGGCGGTGCCGATCTCGTGTTGGCCACCGCGCCGAGCGCCGACGCCATGGCGAGCACCATCGACGGCCTCAAGCCGCGCGGGAAGCTTCTCATCGTCGCCGCGCCGTTTACCCCCATGAGCGTCAACGCGATGGGGCTCTTGAGCGGCAAAGAGGTCGCCGGTTGGCCGAGCGGCACGGCCATCGAGTCGGAAGAGACGATGAATTTCAGCGCGCTCACCGGCGTGCGCGCGCAGATAGAGACGTTCAAGCTCGATAAGGTCGAAGAGGCGTTCGCCAAGATGATGTCGAACGACATTCGCTTCCGCGCTGTGCTCACGTTCTGAGACACGGGTCGAATCGGCTACCTTGATGCCATGACAACCACCTGGGACGCCGCCTCACTTCTTCGCGAGGTGCTGGTGACGCCGCGCAAAGGGTACTTCCCAATGCCGGATTTACGCGCCGTCGAGCGCCCCGGGTGGATGCAGATCATCACGCCGTCGTTTAAAAACGGCGGCTTCAACGAAGTGTCGCTCTCGGTCATGTCCGACGACGAGGCCGACGCCGTCCTCGACGCGACGATTGCCGAATACCGCAATCTCGGAATTCGCTTCCGCTGGAGCGTGGTGCCCGAGAGCCGGCCGCTCGATCTCGCCGAGCGCCTCGAGCGGCGCGGACTGTCGAAGCGGTATGTGCGCGGTATGGCGCGGCCGATCGACGCCGCGTTCATCGATGCGGGCGGTGCCCATCGTGCCGGCGACGTTCGCGTCGAAGAGGTGGACGCGCGCACCGTCGCGACGTTCACAGACGTAATGGCCCGCGGTTGGCAGATCGACCCCGCGGCGTTGCGCCGCGCCCACGATTTCCTATTTGCCATTCCCGAATCGGAGCGCATTCACCGCCTCTTCGTGGCCTACCGCGATGGCGAGCCTGCGGGCGTCGCGAGCTACATCGCCTTCCCACGTTCCGCGTATCTCCTCGGCGCGGTGGTGTTGCCCGCGCATCGCAACGCGGGCCTCTATCGGGCCCTCGTGACGGCGCGCGCCGCCCACGCCGTTGCGCGCGGGATCACCCTCGCGACAAGCCACGCGATGGACGAAACGTCGGCTCCGCTTCTGGAACATTTGGGCTTTTCGAGCGTCTGCCGTTTCGCGGTCTTCAGCGGATAGCCCCGCGTGTTTCGCCACCAAGGCCCCGCGCGCTCGGAAGCGCACAACCGAATCTTGGCGGCCTACCTCGCCTTCGTGGGCGGCTTCGTCAACTCGTCGGGCTTCGTCCTCGTCGGCACGTTCACGTCCCACGTCACCGGGAACGTCGGCCGCTTCACGACCGACCTCTCCACCGGCAGCTACGACGCGTCGGCCGCTGCGCTCACCATGGTCGTCGCGTTCTTCACCGGCGCGTTCGTCGCAAGCATGGCCATCGAGAGCAGCTACTTCGGCCGCGAGTCGAACGCCTACGGCGCGGCGCTCTTCGGTGAAGCCGGTCTGTTGGCCATTTTCATGATTATTGCGGTGTCGGCGATGTCGTCCCACCCACGGGTGCTCGACATGGAAGCGGCGATTTTATGCGCCGCGATGGGGATGCAGAACAGCCTGGTCACACGCCTCTCGGGCGCCGTCGTGCGAACGACGCACCTCACAGGCGTGATGACCGACTTGGGGATCGAATCGGCGCGGTGGTTTCGGTACTGGCGCGGCTCCCTCGGCAAGGTCGTCCACATGCGCCTCGCGTTTGGCGAGAACCCGGCAGAGCGCCCCGCGGCGAAGAAGATTGCGCTCTTGGGGGTCATCGCCGGCGCCTTCACGAGCGGCGCCGTTTGCGGCAGCGTATGCGTGGCCTTCATGCATCGCAGCGTGATGCTGATCCCGTGCATCGCCGTTATCGCGTGCGGCGTGTACGCCTTCGTGGACGGGCGGCGCAAAGGCGCCGAAGGGAGCATCCCGCCGGGAAGCCGAAAGTAGCGGCCAGCCGCCGGCGGTTACTCCCCTTCGAGGGACAGAATCTTCAGCTTCTCTTTCTTTCGCGGCGTAACGACCTCGCACGTATCGCCCACTTCGGCGCCTAGGAGCGCGCGGCCGAGGGGTGAGTGCACACTGCACCCTTCCCCCAAGAGCCCTTGCTCTTCCGAGGTTACGAGGCGGTACGTCCGCGCGTCGCCGTTCGATGCGCGCGCATGGACGGTGACGCCGAGCGCTGCGTGGATCGGCCCCGCTGGCACCGCGGGCATCACTTCGGCGCGCGCGAGAGCGTCGCGCTGTCGCACGTCGGCCGAGGCAGCCAGCGCGGCGGCCCCCCGCGTGCTGATTCGAAATGCGCCCGGCGGCGCGATGAACGACGGCGCGACCGTTTCGCCCACGCCGACGTCCTCGTCTTCTTTGGTAAACGCTTTATTCACCTAGGGAGCATTCCCACGTTGGGTCGGTTCGTAAAGGGCGACTGCGTTAGGCAACGTCTCGCACGGTGATTCGCGAGAGCGGACTACGCCGCACCGCGGCGGGAAATAGGCGTGCAAAAGGCGATCACAACGAGGCCCGACGTGGTCTCGTACGCTTCATGCTCGCCCCCTCGCTTTGCAGGTTCGATCACCTGCCGCTCGCGCTCGCCGACGTCACCACCAGGTTGAGCTCGGTCTTCGACACCGACGGCATCGCCTTCGCGAGCACGAGCTCCGCGGTGGAAATGGGGAAGGACGAATCGCTCTTTCGCAAAGGCGCCTTCGCGTGCCCACGCTTCGCCGATGCCGGCGCCCACGCCGAGAAAATAGGGCTCCACGGGTTTACCGGCAAAGGGCGACACCAAGACGGTGGCGGCGATATCGACGTCTTCGTCCACCGCGGGAAAGACCATACGACGCTCCTTTTCGAAGAGGACGAGCACGCGGCGTACGATCGCGGTCACAAGGAAGAGGCCTACGAGAAGTTCGTCGCGTTTCTGATTCATGTGATGGACGCCGTTGGCGCCAACGCGTGCGTCTACCAAAGGGCCACTGAGAGGCGCGCCGTCGATATCGAGGCGCTCCTGGGAGATATTCGCGCGCGTCGCATTTCGCCGAATACGCCCATGCTGGCGATCGTTCGGTCTGCGCTTCTGCCGTTCGACGAGGCGGTCGATCTCGAAGTGCCCAGCTTCGACGCCGACGCGAGCACGCCCCAGTACTCCGTGCTCTCTTCGATGACGCCGCGCCACCGTCGCTGACGCGTCGGACGGCGCGCGCACGAAGTAGCAGCTCGCACTTGGAGACCAGTCGCACATGGAGCAATTCACAGGAGGCTGCTTGTGCGGCAACGTTCGAATCGTGGCGTCGGGCCCACCTTACCGAGTTGGCATTTGCCACTGCCTCGACTGCCGTAAGCATCACGGGGCGCTCTTTTACGCGTCTGCGATCTTCCCCGAGAGCGCCGTGGCGATCGAAGGCGAAACACGCGACTACGCAGGGCGGTTCTTCTGCCCGCGATGCGGCTCGCCTGTGTTCGCCCGCAGCGCCGACGAGATCGAAGTGAACCTGGGCTCGCTCGATGCGCCCAATCAATTGAAGCCCACGTACGAAAACTGGGTCGTCCGTCGCGAGTCGTGGCTCCCGCCGTTTCCACTCACGCGGCATTACGACCACGATCGCGAAGGGACGGGGCGCTCCGAAGAGTAGCTCCCTCTCCGCGTCGCGCGCCGCCTGCTTCGCGTCCCCGACCCAACAGGACGAACCCACCCGGCGGACCCGTTGCCGTCACGCCTCGCGTCCCCCATGCTCTCGCGGCAATGGCAACACCCTCCGCCCGTTCGGCTCTGCTGGAAGACCCTCAGCTCCGCCCCTTCTTGCCACTCCTCTATGCGGCCTGGTCGGACGGAGACATGGAGCCGGACGAGCTGCGCGCGGTCTGCGAGCATATCCAGGCGATGCCGTGGCTGCGCCCTGCGGCGCGGCTCTCGCTCGGAGCGTGGCTCGATCCGACCTCGCCGCCATCGCAACGCGAGCTTCGCGCGCTTCTCGATACGATCGAACGCGTCGCCGGCACGCTCGCACCCGATCGCCGTCGCGATCTCGCCGAGCTTGGGGCATCGCTCGCAACGGCCGAAGGCGAATCCGAAATAGCGCCCGAATTTGCCAATGCCATCGCCGAGCTCGATGCGCGCCTCGGCGCGTCGGCGGGGCCGATCCCCGGCGAAGCGGCGCCCGAGCGGGGGGTTACCAAAGGGGCGCCGTTCGACGTCGCGGCGCTGTCGCGCGTGCTCGACGGCGAGCACGCCGAGGTGCGGGCCGAAGTTCGCGCGTTTCTCGACGACGCCGAAAAGCGCGCCTACGGGCTGCCGACGCCCGAGTACCGCGAGAAGGTCATGGGGTGGATTCGCGAGCTCGCGTCGAAGGGGCTCGGCCTGCGCGCGTTCCCGGGGGTGACTTCGAAAGAGCCTGATTTAGGCGCGTTCATCACCACCTTCGAAACACTTGCGATGGGCGATTTGTCCCTCGTCGTGAAGTTCGGCGTTCAGTTCGGCCTCTTCGGCGGGAGCATCTACTTCCTCGGAACTGACGCGCAGCGAGCGGCGATCTTGCCGAAGGTCGCGACGCTCGAAACCGTCGGCTGCTTCGCGATGAGCGAAGTGGGCCACGGCTCGGACGTTCAGAACCTCGAAACGGTGGCGACGTGGGAGGCCGAGACGCGCTCGTTCGTGGTTCACACGCCGCGCGAGTCGGCCCGCAAAGATTGGATTGGCGGCGCAGCCCAGAGCGCGCGCTTCGCGACGGTGTTCGCGCAGCTCGAGGTCGAGGGCGACCGCCACGGCGTCCACGCCTTTCTCGTCCCCATTCGAAATAACGAAGGCGTGTTGGCCGAAGGCGTTAGGGCCGGCGACGCGGGGCACAAGATGGGTCTCAACGGCGTGGACAACGGGCGCCTCTGGTTCGATCACGTGCGTGTCCCCGAGAGCGCGCTTCTCGCGCGTTTCGCGAAGATCGACGAGGCGGGCGCGTACACCAGCCCGATCACCAACCCGAGCCGCCGCTTCTTCACGATGCTCGGCGCTCTCGTCGGTGGGCGCGTCTCCGTCGCATCGGCCGCCGTCACCGCGTCGAAGGTCGCCCTCGCCATCGCCGTTCGGTACGCTACCGCGCGCCGCCCTTTCGGCGGGCCCGATGCGCCGGGGCTGCCTCTTCTTGCCTATCCCACCCACGGGCGGCGGCTCTTTCCCCGCCTCGCGACGGCCTATGTTCACCACTTCGCCGTGGCCGGACTGCGCGCACGCTTTGCAAAGTCCACGAGCGTATTTGCCAGTGCGAATGCGATGCCCGGCGACACGCGCGAGCTCGAGGCCCAAGCCGCGGCGCTCAAAGCGCTGACCACCGCGCAGACCGTCGACACCGTTCATGCGTGCCGGGAGGCGTGCGGCGGCCAGGGGTATCTCTCCGTCAATCGCCTCCCGGATCTGTGCGCCGACGCCGAAGTGTTCACGACCTTCGAAGGGGACAACACGATTCTCCTTCAGCTCGTCGCGAAGAGCCTTCTCTCGGGCTACAAACGCCGGTTCGAGGGGCCCGGCTACCGCGCCATCGCGCGCCATCTCGCCGAGCGCGCGCGGGTCGCCGTCACCGAGAAGAACCCTGTCGCCGTGCGTCGAACGGACGGCACGCACCTGCGCGATCGCGCGTTTCATTTGGCGGCCCTCCGCTTTCGCGAAGAGCACATGCTCGAGACCGCCGCGGCGCGCATTCGAAGCCGCCTCGCGAAGAAGCTCGATTCGGCCGAGGCGATGCTCGAAGTGCAAGAGCACCTCGGGTCGCTCGCGAAGGCCCACGCCGAACGCCTCGCCCTCGAGCTGTTCGACGAGGCGATGGCGGCGCTCGCACCGGGCGAGACTCGCGACGTGCTCGAGAAGCTCGGCGCGCTCCACGGCATCACGACGCTGCGCGCCGACGCGTCGTTCTTCTTGTCACAGCGGTACTTCGAGCCCGAGAAAGGGCGCTCGCTTCATCACGAGAGCGAGCTTCTCCTTCGCGAATTGCGCGAAGCAGCCGTGGGGCTCGTCGACGCGTTCGGCATCCCCGACGCGTGCTTGGCGGCGCCGATCGCCTTTATGGACCCGGCGCACCCCACGTGGTGAGGGCGCGCTGAGCGCTAACGAGCTGCGAGCCCGTCGGCGATGGCTGTGAGATCCGTCATGCGAAGAACGGGTTTATCGGCGCCGACCCGTGCAATCTGCAACATGGCACGACCGAGCCCCTCGCTGGTGATCACGAACCTGGGTGCAAGCAGCTTGATCACAGGCACGAGGGGGAGGAGGAATACGTACAGAACGCGGTAGAGCGCCGTGCGCGACGTGATTCCGTGGAGCGGCCTCACGAAGCCTGGGCGTACCACGTGCGCGCGCGTGAACGGCATCGCGAGGATCGCGTTTTCGGCGCGCCCCTTCACGCGGGCCCACATCGTCGAGCCTTTCTCCGTCGCGTCGGCCCCTTCGCCCGAGACGAACACGAAGGCAATCTTGGGATTGGCGGCGAGGACGGCGCGCGCCGCCTCGATGGCGAGGTCGTACGTGACCTTGGAGTAGGCCGCTTCGTCGAGGCCGGCGGAGGTGACGCCCACGCAGAAGAAGCACGCGTCGTAACCTGTGAGGTCGCCTGCAAGGGGGGCGAGATTGTAGAGATCTTTGTGGGCCACTTCGCGCACCTTCGGATCGGTCGCGCCCGTGGCCGTGCGCCCCACCGTGAGAACTTGGGTGACGCCGGCATCGAGCAAGCACTCGCGAAGAACGCTCTGCCCGATCATGCCCGTGGCGCCGAAGAGGATGACCTTCATCGTGACAACGTTGACAATGGTCGTATTGATTGTCAACGTCACGGCTGCGCTTAATCGTCGACATTCTTGGGATGGCCGCGCGCGCCGATCATGGCGTTGCTTCGCCGCACGGGCGAGAACCTCGAGACGAGCAAGCGCGACCGCGATGGAGGTATCGTCCCCGGCATCGAACGAACCGGAGAACGCGATGATCAAACTCTATATGTGGGGCACGCCCAACGGCCGAAAAATCTCAATCATGCTCGAGGAGATCGGCCTCCCCTACGAG
The DNA here is from genome assembly GCA_025354825.1 of Myxococcales bacterium. GTDB lineage: Bacteria > Myxococcota_A > Polyangia > Polyangiales > Polyangiaceae > JANXMC01. The sequence goes on along the minus strand of JANXMC010000628.1, from coordinate 6,655 downwards.
GTGAAGCCCATCGACATCACCAAGGGCGAGCAGCTCACACCCGAGTTTCTCGCGATCTCGCCCAACAACAAGATTCCCGCCATCGTCGACGACGAAGCCGAAGGCGGCCCGCTGTCGCTCTTCGAAAGCGGCGCGATTCTGGTCTACCTCGCCGAGAAGTCGGGGAAGCTCTTGGCGCCGGCCGGCCAAGCGCGCTTCAAGGCCCTCGAGTGGATGAATTGGCAAATAGGCGGCCTCGGCCCCATGCTCGGGCAGCTTGGCCACTTCGCTGTCTTCGCGAAGGAGAAAATTCCTTACGCCATCGCCCGCTACACGGAAGAGTCGACGCGGCTTCTCACCGTCCTCGACAAGCGCCTCGGCGAAGCGCCGTATCTCGCGGGTGCCGACTACTCGATCGCAGACATCGCCACCTACGGCTGGACGCTCGCGACGACGACGATGCTGAAGCCGGCCCTCGGCGATGTCATTGCGAGCAAATCGAACGTTCTCGCGTGGCTCGACAGAGTCGGCGCACGCCCCGCCGTGAAGCGAGGGATGGAGCTTCCGAAGGTGTAACGGTACGCGTGAAGTTCTGCGGCAAGAACGGCGAGGAACGGCCACGCACCGTTCGGCATCGGACCCATCCCGCCCCTGTGACGCGCTCTCTCGAGCACGCCCGCGCATCGACCTCACGAAAGGCAATCCCGTGACGCAGACCACAGCTACCGATCACGTTGTCTCGAAGAGCGGCACGTTCAAGCTTGGCGGCGATCTGCCCGTTCATCGCCTGGGCTACGGCGCCATGCAGCTCACCGGCAAAGGCGTTTGGGGCCCGCCGCGCGACCACGCGGAGGCGATTCGTGTCTTGAAGCGCGCGGTCGATCTCGGCGTCGACTTCATCGACACGGCGAACTCCTACGGCCCCTACGTCTCTGAAGAGCTGATCGCCGAAGCGCTCTTCCCGTACGCGAAGGGTCTCGTCATCGCGACGAAGGCGGGCCTCGTGCGAACGGGCCCGGGCGAGTGGCACGCCGTGGGTCGCCCCGAATACCTTCGTCAAGAGTGCGAAATGAGCCTTCGGCGCTTAAAGGTCGACCGGATCGATCTCTACCAACTTCACAGAATCGACAGCAAGGTCCCCGCCGACGAGCAGTTCGGCGTTTTGCGCGATTTGCAAAAGGAGGGGAAAATTCGGCACGTGGGCTTGTCTGAAGTCGAGGTCGCGGACATCAAGGCGGCGCGCAAAGTCGTGCCCATCGTGTCGGTGCAGAACATGTACAACTTGCAAGTTCGCAAGTCGGAAAAGGTTCTCGAGTATTGCGAGAAAGAGGAGATTGGGTTCATCCCCTGGTTCCCTATCGCGAGTGGCAAATTGCTCGAGCCGGGTAGCCCGCTGCACGCGATTGCGAAGGACGCGAAGGCGACTCCCGCGCAGGTTGCCCTCGCGTGGCTGCTTCGCCGTTCAAAGGTTCTCTTGCCGATTCCTGGGACGTCGTCGGTGGGCCATCTCGATGAGAATTGCGGCGCGGCCGCCGTGGAGCTTTCCCAAGAGCAAATGAAGAAGCTCGATTCGATCGGCGGCTGAGCCCACTGTCGCGGATCCGCGCGGCGGTGCGGTCGCGCGCGGGCTTGACGTATTACGACCGTACTACCATATCTCTCGTCGAGGCCCCATGACGAGCACCGACGGCACGGCGAGCGGAGCACCCAAGCCCCTTCACATCGACACGGCGGGTGGTCCTTCGAGCCCCGCCGTGGTGCTCCTTCACAGCTCGGGCCTCTCGGGACGGCAGTGGAAGCGCCTCGCGACGCGCCTCGTCGCCGGCGGCTATCGCACGCTCTCGATCGACCTCACGGGCCACGGCGCATCCGAGGCGTGGCCCGAGCCGGTGCCGTTCACGTTTCACCGCGACGTGGATCACATCGTCGCGCTTCTCGAGCGCGAGGCCCAAGCCCAGGGGCCGGTGCGCGTCGTCGGCCACTCCTACGGCGCGTTCATCGCGCTTCTCGCCGCCCAACGCGTGCCGAAGACGGTGCGTTCCCTCGCGCTGTTCGAGCCGGTCGCCTTTGGCACCCTCGACGCCGAGCGCGACGCCGATGCGCGCGCAGAGCTCGCGACGGTCGACTTCGTGTGGGGCGAAACGCCCGACGCGAAAGACCGCTGGCTTACGATGTTCGTCGACTACTGGGGCGGCAAAGGGGCGTGGGCCGCGCTGCGCGAAGAGGCCCGCGGCGAGTTTCGGCGCATAGGCTGGGCAGTACACGAAGGGGTCACGTCCCTCGTGCCCGACACGACGAAGGCGTCGGCCTACGCTGTCATCGAGTGCCCGGTGCATCTGTTCTCAGGCGAGCTTTCGCCCCTCGCGGCGCGCCGCGTCGCGCTGCGCCTCCGCGACGCGCTGCCGAACGCGACGCTGGCCACGATTCCGAACGCAGGGCACATGGGGCCGCTCTCCCATGCCGACGCGGTGAACGCGCTGCTCGTGGCGGCGCTTGGACCCGCGACTGCGTTCGCGGCGCGGTGACGTCGCACCGTCAGTGCCCCCAAAGCTCACCGAGGAACGCGCGCATGTCGGTCCACGATCGCGCATCGGCCTTCGCGTTGTAGGCGGCCCCCTTCGACGGATCATCCCCCGCGCCTTTCACTGTGAATGCGTGAACGGCGCCGCCATAGGCCTTGAGCTCCCAATCGATCTTCGCGTTGCGCATCTCGTCTTCGAAGGCTGCGACGTCGGAAGGTTTGACGTAAGGATCGTCCGCGCCGTGGAGCGCTAAAATGCGCGCCTTGATGCTCTTCGCGTCGTCCGGGTGAGGCGTGTCGAGGCCGCCGTGAAACGAGACGACGCCCGCAAGCGCGCTGCCGCTGCGCGCAAGCTCCAACGCCTCGGTGCCGCCGAAGCAGTAGCCGACGGCGACCACCTTGCTCGCGTCCACGTGCGTGTCGCTCACGAGGCGCGCGAGGGCCGCTTGGCCGCGTGCACGCATGAGGGGGCGGTCGCCTTTGTACTTCACGACGAGCTTCATCGCCTCGTCGGGCGACCCGGGGCGCACCCCCTTGCCGTAGACGTCGGCCGCCAAGGCGACGTAGCCGAGCTCGGCGACCATGTCGGCGCGGCGCTTCGTGTCGGCGCTCACGCCCATCCAGTCGTGGAAGACGAGAATCGCCGGATACTTGGCCGCAGCGTCGCCGTCGGTAGGGTATGCCAAATATCCCTCGAGCGGTGTCGCACCGTCTTTGTAATCGACCGTTTCCGAATGAATCGGGTGGGCGAACGCTGCCGCCGCGGAGCTGGGTGCCGCTCCCTTCGCGACGTCGGGCGCGACCGGCAGCGGGACACCGCCACACGCGAGCGGCGAGAGCGACGCTGCAATGGCAAATACGCAGGGAGCTGAGTCGAACAGGCGGGTCATCGTGATTTCCTCGACGGGAGCTCCCCCGCGTCGCCAACGGTGACGAGGGGGCGGGACTCTACCCACGAAGGCTCAGCGGGCGCACGAAGCGCTTCGTGGAGCGCCTGGGAAAGCGCCGGGACGACGGGCGGCCCTCATGGCGCGGAGTATCGGGCCGGTTACGCGGCCCGTCCACCGAGCCGTGCCTTACGGCTGGCTGGCGATTTTGAGCATCTCCGCTCGCCGCCGGCGCGCTTTCACGATGAAGACCACGAGGCCCACGGCGCCCGCGGCGATCACCAGAAGGAAAAGCAAGATGAACGGCGCTACCTGCCTTCCGGCTTCGTAGTTGTCAGCGAGCGACTGGTCGCGCGGCGATCGGGGAGCAGCAATCGTCGACACCGTGGCCGTGGCCGTGGCGATCGCGGGAGCTTCATAACGATTCATTCGAGGCCCTTAACACGGAGCGTAACTTTGACAAATTGTAGTGCAGTTTCGCCGAGCAACCTCGGCTAGCGCGAGACGTAGTACGAATAGCCGGCTCCAGCTGCCGCACCGAGAAGCGTGAGGCTCACGGCGATGGCGTTCCACCAAAGCGGCGGCTTGCCAGTCTCCGGATCGACGGGCCTGCCGGTGATGAGGATGAGGGGGGAGAGGGCGGCGACGAAACAGCCGACAACGAGGAACTTCACGCTGAAGCGACCGTTGCTCTCGATGTCGTGCAGCGTCCAGGCGACCATGCCGCCGCCACCGGCGAGGAGAAAGAGGCCAAAGAGACGGTCACGCACGGCCCGGCTCACGGTGCACCTCCGAAGGCGGTGAAGACAACCGCCGCACCGACGAAAACGACGGCCCACCAGCGGGCGTGGATGAAGAAGAGAGAGTCGAACGGCGTCGAGGCGCCGAAGTCGAAGACGTGCTCGTGGGGGCGCAGATCGCGATCGAGAGTCGCCACGCCCTCGCGCATCGAGCGCGTGCCGAGCCAGAAGGTCAGCGCGCCGGCCAGAACGAAACCGGCGACCTGGACGACGTGCTGGAGCGAGCGGTGCTCCTTAAGAGCGATGGCGGGAATTGCGACGATGAGGAGAAAAAGAGGCGGCAAAAGCCAGCCGCGGCGACGATAGAAGATCATAGAGACCCCCTCGACCGCGCGCCGCCGCCGGTTGCGAACGAAGTGCTACTCCGCCGCGGTCTCTGCCACCACGGTCGTCGCCGCTATGTCGCTCGTGTCGTAATTGAGATTCGGCGCGAGCCACCGTTCCACCTGCTCGGTCGTCATCCCTTTTCGCGCCGCGTAGTCGTTCACCTGGTCGGTCTCGATTTTCCCGAGTGTGAAATACCGGCTCTGCGGGTGCGCGAAATACAGACCGCTCACGCTCGATCCGGGCCACATCGCGAACGACTCGGTGAGCTTCATTCCGGTGGTCGCCTCGACGTCGAGGAGCTTCCACAGTGGGCCTTTTTCCGTGTGATCCGGGCACGCGGGGTAGCCGGCCGCCGGGCGAATGCCGCGGTATTTCTCGGCGATGAAGTCGGCCGGGGTGAGCCCTTCGCTCTTGCCGAAACCCCACTCGTCGCGCACACGCTTGTGAAGGCACTCGGCGAAGGCTTCGGCGAGGCGGTCGGCGATCGCCTCGGCCATGATGGCGTTGTAGTCGTCGTTCTTCGCGCGGTAGGCGTCGCAGAGCTCTTTGAGGCCAAAGCCGGTGCTCACCGCGAAGACGCCGAGATGGTCGCGGAGGCCCGACGCTTTCGGCGCGACGAAATCGCCTAGGGAGCGATTGGGCTCGGCCTTCTCTTTCTTCTCGGTCTGCTGTCGCAAAAAGTGAAACACCTCGGCGACCGAGCTGCGCGTGGCGTCGGTGTAGATCTCGACGTCGTCTCCCACCGCGTTCGCCGGGAGGATGCCGTACACGGCGCGGGCCGTGAGCGATTTGTTCGCGATGATCTCGTCGAGAAGCTGGTTGGCTTCGGCGAAGATGGTCCGCGCCTGCTCGCCGAATTTCTCATGATTGAGAATTGCGGGGTAGATCCCTTTGAGCTCCCACGTGTGGAAGAACGGCGTCCAGTCGATGTACTCGCGCAGCGTCTCGAGGGGGAACGCGTCGAGCACGTGAACGCCGGTCACTTCGGGGGCGGCAACGTCTGCTTCTTTCCAATCGATCGGCGTGCAGTTTTTGCGCGCGCTCTCGAGGCTCATCAGTTTGTGCTTCGAGCCTGCGTGCATGCGGCGAAGCTTTTCGTAGTCGGCACGGTGCTGCGCCACGAACGCCGGCTTGCGGTCGTCACTGAGGAGACTCGTGGTCACGGGAACGGCGCGGCTGGCGTCGAGAACGTGCACCACAGGCTCGCTGTAGTGCGGCGCAATCTTCACGGCGGTGTGCGCGCGGCTCGTCGTCGCGCCGCCAATCAGCAGGGGGAGCTTGAACCCTTGCCGCTCCATCTCGCGCGCCACGTGGGCCATCTCGTCGAGGGACGGCGTGATGAGGCCGCTGAGACCGATGATGTCGGCCTTCTCGAGCTTCGCGCGCTCCAAGATCTTCTCGCACGGGACCATGACGCCCATGTCGATGACTTCGTAGTTGTTGCACGCGAGCACGACGCCGACGATGTTCTTGCCGATGTCGTGGACGTCGCCCTTCACAGTGGCGAGAACGATCTTCCCTTGAGTTTTTACAACTTCGCCTTTGGCGATCATGGCGGCCTTTTCGGCCTCCATGAACGGGAACAAATAGGCCACCGCGCGCTTCATCACGCGGGCCGATTTCACGACTTGGGGGAGGAACATCTTGCCGGCGCCGAAGAGATCGCCGACGACGCCCATGCCGTCCATCAGCGGCCCCTCGATGACCGAGAGCGGGCGACCGAGCTTCGCGCGCGCCTCTTCGGTATCGATCTCGATGAACGCGTCGATTCCCTTTACGAGCGAGTGCGAGAGGCGCTGCTCGACTGTGCCTTTGCGCCACTCCTCTTCTTCTTTTTTGGTCGCCGCCGCACTCATCCCTGCGTTTTGCGCCTTGAGGCGCTCGCCGAAGTCGACGAGGCGCTCAGTGGAATCAGGCCTGCGGTTGAGGAGAACGTCTTCCACGAGCTCACGAAGCTCGGGAGCGATCTCTTCGTACACTTCGAGCATGCCGGCGTTGACGATGCCCATATCCATGCCCGCCTGAATGGCATGGAAGAGGAACGCCGAGTGCATCGCCTCGCGAACGTGGTTGTTGCCTCGGAAGCTGAAGGAGACGTTGGAGACGCCGCCACTCACCTTGGCGTGAGGGAGGTTCGCCTT
>JANXMC010000617.1 GCA_025354825.1 Myxococcales bacterium | reverse complement strand
TTAACGGCTCGCGCTGCCATCGAGGAGTGCGCTGGGGAGCCTTTATGGAAGACCCGCTCGCATCGTCCGGTCGTCCCGCTCCTGCAGCGTCGGGCGAGTTACAACGCACTCCGTTTGCCCACTTGCTCGTCTATGCGGCCGAGCGCCGGCTCACGGGAACGCTCGAATTTACGCATCCGGAAGGGCACACCGCGCAGCTCGCCGTCGTTGGTGGACACGTAAACAAAGTCCGTACGAGCGAGCCTATTGTCCACTTGGGACGCGTACTTTTGGAGCTGGGTGCGATCTCGCAAGAGACCCACGACGCGACCCTCGCTACCCTCGCGGCGCTCGCCTCGCAGGGCCAACCGGCGCTTCACGGCCAGGTGCTTCTGGCGCACGGCGCAATTCATCATTCGCAGCTCGTCGCGGCGCTCGAAACCCAAGTAGCGCGCAAGCTCGCACACCTATTTACATATCCACCCGAAACCACATTTGCCTTTTACGACCGCTTCGATGCCCTCCGTGGCTATGGCGGAAACGAGGCGCTGTCGGTCGACCTATTGCCCGTGATTTGGCGCGGCATCTGCCTCGCGCCGCCATGGGAGCACGTCGATGCCGCGCTCGGTCGCGTGGCCGCCGCGCGTCTACGCGCCAAGCCCACCGCGGAGCTCGAGCGCTTCAACTTCGAAGTCGACGTCATTGGAGTGGTCTCCGTTTTTCGTGACCACCCGGTGCTCGTTTCGCACTTCACGGCGGGCGGTACGCTGAGCGCGTCGGCCGCGCAGCTGCTGCTCTACTGCCTCATCATCACGCGTCAGGTCGACGTGGTCGAAGCGCAGAACATCCCGCTCGCGCAGCCCGCGCCGCCTCCTCCATCGCCCGCCGCGCCGCCGCTCGCGGCGCCGATTCGAATCGAGCCCGCGTCGCAGTCGCGCATCGGCATTGGCGGCATGCGCGGGCCCGCGTCGGGGCAGTTTGCGGTGACGCGTCTCGTGACGGACGCCGCGCCCCAAGTGCGCGTGACCGAGGGCTCGGTCGCCATGGCGATGCCCATCGACGTGTCGGCGCGGCGGCAAGAGATCCTCGAGACGTCCGCGAAAATCGAGAAGATGAACTATTTCGAAATGCTCGGGGTGTCCGAAGACAGCCCGACCACGGGCGTCGAGATGGCGTTCATGGGGCTCGCGAAAAAGTGGCACCCCGACCGGCTTCCGACGACCCTCGCCGATGTGCGTGCAGAGTGCACCCACGTCTTCGGGCGCCTGTCCGAAGCGCACCGCGCGCTGCGCGATCCGGAGGCGCGCGCCGAGTACCTGACGCTGCTACGCGATGGCGGAGCCACGCCCGAGGCCCAGGCGTACATCTCGCGCGTCGTCGAAGCGGCCTCGGCGTTCTCCAAGGCCGAGGTTTGTTTGAAGCGTGGCGACTACGCGCAGGCCGAAACGCTCGCGCGCCAGGCCCACGGAGGGGACGATACGCAGGCCGACTACCTCGCGCTCATCGCGTGGCTCGAGTCGATGCGCCCCGAAAATCAGAATGCGGCGGCGAGCTACGAGCGAATCGCGATGCTCGACCGCGCGCTGCTTCTCAACTCAAAGTGCGAACGCGCGCACTACTACCGCGGGATGCTGCACAAAAAGGTCGGCAGCACGCCGCTCGCCGTCGAAGACTTTCGCCGCGTCGCCGAGCTCAATCCCAAGAACGTCGATGCGATTCGCGAGCTCCGTCTCAGCGAAACGCGCCGTGCATCGGTGTCGGGGATGGCGGCAGTGCGCGCGGCGCCGAGCGCGCCCGGGACGACGCCGGTCGGGCCGGTACCGGGGTCGAAGCTATCGGGACTCTTCGGCAAGCTGCTGAAGAAAGACTAACGGCGCTATCGCGTGCGCGCGAAACGCGGATGCATCCAGACCCACCCCTCGGGGTAGGCGAGGATGCGGCGCGAGAGCTCCTCGTTTATCCGCTCCGTGAGGGCGCGCTCGCCGTCGTCGTCTGCCGAGAGACCGGCCGTTTCAATGCGCGTCATGGTGATGGCGAGACCGGTGCCGCGGCTCGACGGCGCCGCGCTGCCGACGACGACGGCTGCACGTGTCCGGAGCGCGATGCGAGCGGGGCCGACGGGCGTGCGCGCCGGCTGCCCAAGGAACGGAACGTCGATCGACGGCACGCGTGACGCGAGGTCCATCGGAATCCCGAGGACGCGCCCCGCGCGGAGCGTGCGGAGAATGCGGACGGCGCTCGTGCGTTCGCCGCGGAAAATCATGGGGATTCCGCGTGCGGTGCGGAGGCGTTCGTAAAGGGCGGAGAGGCGCGGATCGTAGCTCTCGCGCGCGATGATCGTGAGGGGGACGCCCGCCGCGGCGAGGGCGGATGCGACGTGCTCCCACGGCCCGAGATGGGCCGACGCGAAGACGACGCCGCGCCCTTCGTCGCATGCAGCAGCCATGACGTTGCGCCCTTCGTCCGAGAGCACGATGCTCCGCGCCGACGTCGACACGTCGCGATCATGGAGCATCGCGATCGTGTCGCCGAGGTGTGCGCCGAGCTCGGCATAGGCGCGACGCGCGAGGGCGCGGCGTGCATCCGGATCGGTGCCGGGCAGGGCGAGCGCGAGATTCTCGAGAGCGATGCGACGCGCGCTTCGGATGGCGAAAAAAGCCGTGAACGCGAGGGCGCGGCCGAGCGCGCGAAGCACGGGTGAGGGGAGGGGCCGCGTCACGGCGAGGGCCGCGCGAACGAGGGCCACGATGGCCAGGTTCTTCACGGCTTGGCCGCGCGTCCACGATTGACCTTCGCGGCGATCGGCGGCGATGAGGGCTGTCGGCGCGGGGCTCATCGGCAGGTGCCGCAGCTCGATCGAACGCGCGCGTCGGCCGCGCGGAGCGTGCGCTTGGCGTCTTCGCAGGCGCGCGTTTCGGCGGCATCATCGGGGCTCGCGGTCTCGCACACGTGCGTCGTCGCGCGCTCCATCGACGCCAGTGCGCGGCACGCCGCGCCGCACGTTCCGGGGCGCCCGTCGAGGGATCGCAGCGCGACGTCGAGATCGGCGCGAGCCCTCGCGACCGCGATGGACGGCGAGGCTGACGCCGACGGCTCGTCGGCGGGCGCACGCCCGGGTGCGAGCGCAGGCGCAGGCGACGCGGCAGGCGGAGCTTCCACGTGATCCGCAGGCTGCGACGCGGCCGACTCGCTCTTCTTCGCAGCGTCCGCGGCCCTCGGCGTGGGCACCTGGCGCACCGATTCTTCCGCGGGCGCCCCGGCCGACGGCCCCGCTTCCGTCGTCGCAGCGCTCGGCGCATTTGCGGTGGGCGTTGCGCCTCCACAGGCGGCGACTGCGCACCCAAAGCCCACGGCGATGGCGCGCCGCTGCCGCCGCCCGCTGGAGACCTTCATGGAGCCCCGCCGTCTCGACGCACGCGTCCGTCGAGGGTGCGCGCGATGACAGCCTCTTGAACGCTCACCGCTTGTTGAAACGATGTAACCGCGCGCGCACGGGCGGCGCGCGCTTCGTTCGGCTTGCCTGCGTCTGCATAGGCTGCTGCGCGCGCTTCGTCGACGACGCCCGCGACCTCGAGCAAATGACCGCGAAAGTAGCTCGTGTCGGGGGCGTGCGTAAGCCCCTCGGCCACGTCGCGGGATGCGCCTTCGACGTCGTTTGCGCGCACGCGAAGCTCGGCGAGGCGGGCTCGGGCGTCGGCGAGAACCTCTTCGATCTCCGGCGCAGGCGCGCTCGCCGTTGCCGACGCGCTCGGCCGCGGCATCGCGACAAGCTTCTCGAGCGCGGCGATCGCGCCCGGCACATCGTCGTCGTCTTCGCGAACGTTCGCTTCGTGATGCCGTGCGCGCGCCGCCGACAAATACGAGAGCAGGTTGGTGTCGACGACGGTCGCCTCCTCGCACACGGCGCGCGTCGCGACGGGCGCGCGTTTCGCGCAGGATGCGACGGCGAGCAGCAGAAGCCCGAGGGCGGGGAGCGTGCTGGGGGGCCGCCTCATTTGACGCCCCATCGCGCGAAGCGGTTTTCGCGGAGGTCGGCGCGGCGCGCCGCGGCGATGCGGTCGATGCGGGCGCTTCCGCTGCTTGCACGCGCCGTCGCTGTTGCGGTGGTGAACGGCGCGTCGAAGAGCGACTGGGTCGATCGCGGAACCGCCAGCGCGGAGGCGGAAGGGTCGCTCACGGGCGTCGTCGCGCTCTCTGCGCGCGCTGCGACGGCGACAGCGGGTGCGGCCGCAGGCGCCATCGCCGCGGAGCTGGCCGCGTCCGGCTGCGACGACGACCGAATCAGGAGCGCGACGCTCGCCGCAATCGCGACCGCGCCCGCGAGCCCGAACGTCACGCGCACCACGTTGCTCCGGCGTGCCGGCGTGCGTTTCGTCGCGACGGCGCGATCGACGAGGGCGCGGTGCTCTGCGTCGTCGATGGGGCGCGGCTCGTGGGCGAGGGCGAGCGCGCGGAGCAAGCTCGCATCGGCGCCCGCGTTCGTGCTCGCGGCCTGGCCGTCGAGCGCCGCACGCAGCTCGGCGGCGAGAGCGACCTCTTCGTCCGTCGGCGGCGCGTCCGGATCGTCCAACACCGGGGGTTTCTCAGGCGGTCTCGCCATGGTCATCCGCCTCCTCTGCAGCTGCGAGGGCCTTCTTGAGCGCGGCGGTCGCGCGATGGAGTAGCACGTCGAACGTCGCCGGCGTCACCTCGAGGGCCGCGGCGACCTCTTCGCGCGGCCGCTCTTCGAGAATCCTCATGCGCAGCGCGCGGGCGTAGCGCGGATTGAGCTGTGCGAGCGCGTGGTCGACCTTCTGCCGTGCGGCCTCGCGGTCGCGCCGATCCGACAGCGCTTGATCCGTTGGCGTCACCGTCGAGGCGGCATCGACCTCGCGGGCAACGTCGTCCGCCTCCCAAAGCAGAAGGCGCTTTCGAGCCCGCAGCGCATCGAGCGCAACGCGCAGTGCAACCGTACGTAACCATGGGTAGAACCCGACATTCTGCCACGTGAATTGATGAATGCGCTCGACCACCTTGGCGTAGGTCTCCGACAGCGCGTCCTTCGCGGCCGCTTCGCTGCCGAGGCGAGGCAGGAGGACAGACCGATACAGGCCGGGTCCGTGCATCACGAGCAGCTCGCCGATGGCAGCGCGATCGCCGGATTGCGCGCGGGCGACGAGCTCTCGTTCGCGCAAGCGCGCGTCGTCCCGCTCGTCCACGAGGGCGAGCATAGTCGACCAGCCAATCCACGGGGTGCCACGTTGGGAGAACGGGCGGCGCGCCCAGTTCTTACAGCGCGCTCACACGCGTGCGCGTCGTCGCGCGAGCGCCTCGGTGAACAGCGTCATTGCGTGCGTCACGAGGAGGGCGGTCAGGTAGAAAAAGAGCGCCTCTTCGAGGGGAAGGGGACCGATGCGCACGCCCAGCGTTAGGTCGGGGGAAAACTCCCAGACGCGATCGCGAATGGCGAGGCCGTCCGCGAACGATAGGTACGTGCCCACGATGGCCGCGCCGCCGAAGATCGCCCGCGGCTGCCGCTTCAGAACGTCGGCGAGAAAGATCCATTGCGCGCCGAGGATCGGCAGAGCGGCACCGAGCAGCCAGGCGAGATACGTCCAATGGCCGACGTCAACGACGCTCATCGGCGCACCGGCGGGTCGGTGCGTTCGGTGCGTTCGGTGCG
>JANXMC010000615.1 GCA_025354825.1 Myxococcales bacterium | reverse complement strand
CGAGCCCAATCCCGCGCGGGTCGGCCTCGTCTCTGTGAAGCTCTTCTTCACATCGAGGCTGGTTACGCGCACGCTACTTTTTTCCGCAGGGGCCCGCGTGGTCGATCCCGGTGCTCGCGCTGCCCGCGCCGCACGCATTGGAGTACGTCTTGCCGTCGCAGCCACAAACGGGTTTAACCTCTTTCGTACAAATAGGGGTCGGAGCTTTGCACTTGCCCGGTGCATCGGCCCTCCCACAAATCGCCCCTACCTCGTACCCACAGTACAGCCCCACGGCGCAAGGGGCCGCGCCTCGCGTTCCACACGTCGCGCCCACGGCGCCGCCCGGTGCGTCGGTCATCGTGGTCGGTGCCGAAGGCGCCGGAGCGACCGGGCCCGCCGCCGCCGTGGGTGTCGCCGCCGAGGGGGCGCTCTTTTCGGCGAGCGAATCCGCCACCACGGGCGTTGTCGACGCGACGGGCGCCGCGCTCGCGGAAGCCGCCGCCGAGGGCGCTTGCGGGGAGGGCACGTCGCTGCTGTTTGCGCCGCACGCGGGTACGCTGGCGACCAATAGGGAGAGCGTAAGCGTCATCGTCGTCTGCATGGGGAGGCTCCTTTTGCCTAGGTGTGAACCGGCAACTACGCCGGAACCTACCAACCTCTCGCGGACAAGGGGTCGGCGATGTTCGCAATGTTCAGTACGGGCGTCGTCTTTTCCGGGATATCCCACTTTCCGACGATCTTCCGCGACAAGTCCGAGGACTACGGCGCAAGCCTCTAGAGATCGCGATATGCCGCGTTCCACCGCGTTTTCGCGTCTCGCATTCGCCCTCGGGCTGGCTCTTGCGCTGCTTTTCGCATTCGCGCCTCGCGTGGCGAGAGCCCACGCGACGGCGACGTCGTCGATCGTTCTGGACATCCAGCCCGACGGCGTCGATGCCGAGGTTCGGCTCCCTCTCGATCAGCTGAATCTCGCGCTCGGCGCAAAGCCCGACGCGCCGCCGCTTTCGCTCTCGGTCGCCGGCGAGCAGGCGCGCCTTCGCGCCTACGTGTCCGAGCATCTTCATGTGACGTCCGGCGGCGGAGGCGAGCTCTCGCCCGACGTGCACGAGCTCTCCGTGCGCCACATCGACGACGTCGATTACCTCGTCGCGCCGGTCGCGTTTCGCGGCGCCGGCGATGTCTCCGCCGGCGACCTTTCCATTCGGTGCGATCTCATCGTTCACCGTGTCGTGACGCACCATGTGCTCCTCTCGGTTCGGCGGGATTTTGCGCGGGCGCAGATTGCCAACGACGCGAAAGCGATAGGTGTCTTCACCTATTCGCAACTCAATATCGCAATTGCACGCGGCGACGCGAGTCTGTGGCGCGGCTTCGGGGCCGTGTTCGGGCTCGGTCGTCGTCACATCGCCGAGGGGACGGACCATCTCCTCTTTCTCCTCGTTCTTCTGCTACCCGGTCCCGTGGCCGCGCTCGCCGGCCGATGGCGCGCTCACCGCACGATTCGCCAGACGATTGCCTCCTACGGCGTGCTCGTCACGGCGTTCACGATTGGCCATTCGGTGTCGCTCGCCCTCGCAACCCTCAACCTCGTGGTTGCGCCGAGTCGCCCCGTCGAGATGCTCATCGCGGCTTCGATTTTGGTGACCGCCGTTCACGCATTGCGCCCCCTGTTTCCGCGGTACGAGCCGCTCGTGGCCCTCGGCTTCGGCCTCGTCCACGGCCTCGCGTTCGCCACGGTTCTCCAAGAGCTCGGTCTCCACGGAGCGCCGCTCGCCGCGTCGCTCATCGCCTTCAATTTAGGAATCGAGGCGATGCAGCTTCTCGTCGTGCTGCTCGTCGCGCCGTGGCTCCTCCTTTTGAGTCGAACAACCTGGTATTCCAAGTTCCGAATCGTGGGGGCGAGCCTCGCCGCAATCGCCGCCCTCGGATGGCTCATCGAGCGGGGCACGGCCCGGGAAAACGCCGTCGCCCGTGCCGTGAATGCCGTGGCCGCCCACCCTGCGGTTCTCGTGGCTTTCGTCGCGATATTGGCGATCGTCGCGTCGATCGCCTCTCGCGGAGCGCGTGTGAACCCCGCGCCAGGCTCGGCCCACGGACGCCTCGTGGGGGCGCGGCCACCCCCCAGGTCGCCTTAGGCATCGTCTTCGAGCAGGCCGCCGAGGTCGATTTTCTCTCGCTCCTCGTCTCGCCCGTGCCCGCTCCCGACTAAAGCCCCTTTCGCTGTACGGCCCATTTCGAATCGCTGCACAGAGTGCACGTTGGCCCATAAAACATGGGCCGCGCGCTCTCATCACACATCAAATGCAAACGGAGCCACGCGGTCGACGGCGCGAGGAACCCCGCCTGGCCGCCCAGCGCGAACGTCACGTGGTCCGATCCGGCGAGAATCCCCCAAAATGTGGGGACGTTCGAGACTGTGAAGACCGGCTTCTGGTTCGCATCCGGAGGCGCGATCGTATCGGCCGACCCCGACATGAGCAGCATCGGCCCGTGCTGCTGTGTGCCCGCCGCCACGTCGTAACCGAGGCCTTGCGTGTAGGCCATGAACGGCACCGTGGCGGCGATGCGCGCGTCGCGCCCCGCCATGAGCGCGCCGCCGCCCCCTTGCGAGTGGCCCGAGGTTGCGGCGTGGCCGAGCACGACGCGCCCCTCATAAGGGCTTCCAGCGATCTTACTTTGGGCCTCGACCCAATCGAGGCACGCGAGAATGGCCGCGCCGGTCCCTGCGCTCGGCGTGTTAGCCGCCGCGACGATGAACCCGTGGCTCGCCCACTGGTTGAAAAGCCATTCGTAGACGATCACAGTCGGCGTCCCCGTACCGTTCCCCCACGCGACGACGGGGTGCCGAAGCGTTGACGTGGTGAGGGTCGAGGGTCTGTAAATCGTGCAGTCGGCCGCGGCGAGCGAAGGGGTCGTCGTGCGGTCTTCTTTGGTGATGGCGAAGGTCCCCTTCGCGCCGAAATTGGAGGTCGCCGGGAACGTCATGGTGCACGCTGCCGATGCGTCGAGCTCGCCCGCATCGCCTCCCAAACCGCCCTCGGACGAATCGCCCGACCCCTGGGCGCCGGCGTCGACGGTGCCCGACGTGGGGATCGTCCCGCCGCGTCCCGAATCGATGCTCGACGTTGGAGCAGCCCCCGCGCTCCCCGCATCCGGGGCGCTCGCGCTGTCGTCCGTGCTGCCGCAGGCGCTCGCCGCCCACGCGCACGCGAGCACGACAACGCCGGACTGCCTTCGTGCCACGTAGAAAACGCGACCGCCGCTCGCTCCCATGGGGATCTCCCTTTTCCTAAGTACCCTACGTGACCGTGGGTCAGCCCAGACTGTGTTGCAGCGCTACCGCACGGGCGCGGAAGCTCGACTCAATGCGTTGTACGACTGATCGATGGGTGACTGTCGGTCAGCAAGGAGACCGTTGCACGTCTCCTTGGGGACTCATGCAAAGCGCCGCTGCCGAGTGTTGGAAACTTCTTCCGCCTCGCCGACCGGCGCTGTCACGTCACGTCACAACAATCTCCACCGACGCTCCTCGCGTCGTGCGACTCAATCGCGCTGTGAGCCTTCGCCACGGGCCGTTGCCCGAGCGGGCGTCGGCGGCGATCATCTTCGAGACCGCTTCGATGAGATCCCTCGGGCTCTCCACCATCGTCAAATCGTGCTTCTCGTCGCTCGCGACGATCACGGCCGAGAAGCGTGCGCGACCTTCGCTCGCGTCGACGACGATGACCAACAGCCCTTGGTGAAATCCGTTGGGATACATCCCATGAATCGCGCTGAAGGCGACCTGCGCGACCGGTAAGAAGATCTCACGACTGGGCTCTCTGACAGGGAGACCCGCGCGCGGATCGAGGCCGCTCGGAGCGAGCGTATTCATTCGCGCGCCCGTGCCGCTTTCGCGCGGCATCACAGTCAGGCGCGAAGGCTCGCGCGGTGCTTCGAACGGGTCGTCGAGGGCGGGCGGCGCGTACGTCACGCCGGCCCCGCCTGGTTTCGAGGGGAGCGTGGGGGCAGGGGCGAGACTAAGGTTGGCGACGTTCACAGCCTGGGACGGCGGCTGCGGCGCGGTCGTCTTCCTCGACGGTACGGCGCCCGTGCTCGCCGACGGCATCGTCGCCGTGCCCGCCGTGCCCGGCAGCATCGATGCACGCTTGGCGCGCCCCGTATCGAAGAGCGCGTAGAACGAGACCGTATCTTCGTCGCGCAGCCGAAAGGCACCATCGGCCCGCGCGAGAATGGCGCAGACGTTCGACAAGAGCTGAGCGTCGCTCTCGGAGGAGACGCCCGACTGCTCCGAGGTGATCGCCGTAATCCCATTTCGTTGCCCCTCGGCGAACGCAAGATCCAGCGAAATTTTCGGCCCGTTGTGGGCGATACGTCCCGACCACCACCAGCGCCATAGCCCGAAGACTGGCAAATAGGAGCCGATCAATTCGGCCCGCGCCTCCCAAATCACATGCCCATTTCCTACGTAGGTCACGACGCTGCGCGCGCTGTCGAACCGCGGTTCGTCCGCGCCGTGCGTACGCTGAGCCTGTGCTTCGAACATGCGGGCGATCTCCGGCTCGAGGAGCACGGAGATGCGCATGAGCTTTACGTCGTTGCGGATGCTTTCGCCGCTCCCCACACGAAAAGGGTATCACCTTCTTCGGTGGGGCAAGGCAAACCGCGAGGGGGCGCCCTAGAGCGTTCGGTGCCCTAGGTGGTTTTGATGAGCCCCCCATCGATGATGTAGTTCGCACCGGTGACGTTGGCTGTCTTGTCCGACGCGAGAAGGACGACCAACGTCGCGACCTCTTCAGGCGTCGTGAAGCGGCCGGTGGCGAACCCCCCAATGCTCGCGACGACGTTCTTGCGCGCCGTTTCGGCGTCGACACCCGTGGCTTTGGCGACGGTATCTGCGACGCCGCCCTTTCCGAGCCACAGGTCGGTCGCTACCGGGCCGGGTGAGACAGCGTTCACATGGATGCCCCGTGGTCCGAACTCTTGGGCGAGCGCCTTGGTGAGATTGACGACCGCAGCCTTTGCGGCGCCGTAATCGATGGTGCCGGCGTCGGGTTGGAAGAACGCGTTGACGGAGGCGACGTTGACGATGGCGCCGCTGCCCTGGCTCACCAGGCGGGCGCCTACGGCGGGAAAGCCCTGGGACTCACGCGTGATTGGGATCCGAAGGGGACGCCTACCAACGTCGACCACCACGGCTTCGATACGATGACCGGCCTGACCCAGGCGCTCGGCGGTGGCGTGACGTGCGGTTGGCTTCAGACCGAGGTCATCGGCCTCTTCGATTTCGACCTCTTGCTGAACCTGGTGTGAGATCGTTGCCGTCCACGAGACCGGCCACGTCTTCGGCGCGCCGCACTGCGACCCCATTCAAGGGTACGTGATGTGCTCGGGCGAGAAGCATGATCACTACAAACAGGACGGCGCGTTCGTGTGGCTCAAAGACTCGCGCGACGTCATGAAGAGCCCCTACGACTGATCTCGGGCTCGAACCCCAAGGAGCCATCATGCGCACACGATTTCACGCTCTCCCTACGAAGCTCCTTGGAAGCGCGTTCGTCGCCGCGGCCTGCTCCACGCCCGAAGTCCGGGGTGGGGGTACGTTCTCGACCGGGCGGCGTTTCGCGCGATAAACTAACTCACACCTGCCGCCGCGCGCCCGCCGGGGCGAGTGGCGAAGGGTCACGCCCTTCACTAGGATGGCGCCGCCGTCCATGCCGCTCGCCGCTCACACCCGATCCCGTAAGCCTTCACGATGCCGTTGAGGCCGGGCTTTCGGGCAATGGCGCCCGCTCTGTTTTTGCTCCTCCAGTGCACCTCATGCGTCTACGGGCGCATGTTTTATTTCAATACTCCGAGCCTCGCGGCGCCCACTTATTTCGACGGTCGTCCCGTGCACGCTTCGGCCACTCCGCTTCTCTTCGAGCGCGCGGCGCGCGAAGCGTCGTTTCCCATGCGCGCGTCGCGAAACGCGACCTACCCCACCTTCGATAGCCTGCTCTACGCGAACAAAACGCGCGCCTTCCTGGTGCTTCACCACGACGCCATCGTCTACGAACGGTACTTCGGCAGGGTCACGGCGGAGACGCGCCTTCCTGCGTTCTCGATGAGCAAAACCTTCGCCGCGGCCCTCGTGGGGTGCGCCGTCGATGACGGCCTCCTCGCATCGCCCGATGAGCGTTTGGTGGACGTCGTGCCCGACCTCGCGCCCCGACGCGGCTACGCGAACATTACCCTCGAGCACCTGTTACGGATGACGTCGGGTATCGATTTCACGGAGGACTCCACGGCCGGGGCCGTTCTTTACTATACGACCGACCTCACATCCCAGTCTCACCAGTACCGTGTCACGCGGCCGCCGGGCACTCACTACCAATATGGGAGTGTGAACATTCAACTGTTGTGGGAGGCGCTTCACAACAGGCTCCGCGGCGAGACGGTCGCGGGCTACTTCGAACGGCGCTTCTGGTCACCCATCGGCGCCGAGCACGACGCGGCGTGGGATCTCGACAGCAAAAGCAACGGCGTGGAGAAGCTCTTCGCGGGTTTGAGCGCCACGGCGCGCGACTACGCCCGCCTCGGCGTGCTCTTTCAGCACCGTGGAAAAATGGGGGAAAATGCGGTCCTTCCCGCATCGTGGGTCGTCGCATCCCTCGCGAACGACCCCATCGCCGGCGTCGTCGAGACGAGCGACGGCGACGTGCGGCGCGGGCGCTACCAGTGGTTCTGGACGCTCGACGAGCGGGCGTACTTTTCGAAGGGGTACAACGGCCAGTACGTGTATGTCGACGAAGTGCGCGACGTCGTCATCGTGCGCTTCGGCGAGGGGTACGGCGACGTCGACTGGACGTCGCTCTTCTCGCGTATCGCGGCATCTCTCTAGTATCTTTGTCAGACTCGCGCGCCCCGTCTCCTCCTCGCGCGCCTCGACCCCGAGAGCTCTTCGACGGCCCCGTCCTCCGCGCCGACGACGTCGCGCGTCGAGCTAGAGAACCGCACCTTCGCGCGCGAGCACACTTGCGACCAGCGCGCGAAGCTGTTCGGCCTTGAACGGCTTGGCCAAGAGCGGGAGCGCGTGGCGGGCGACATAGCTCCGCACCTCCGCGGTGATGGCGCCGCCGCTTACGATCGCGACGCGCCGTTCGTAGCCGGGGTGCACGCGGGCGAGCTCTTCGTGTAGGTCGGCGCCCGTCATTCCGGGCATTGTGAGGTCGCTCAAGATCACGTCGAAGCGTGCGCCCGCCGCGAGGGCTGCGAGCGCCTCCCGCCCGGAGGCGACGCTCGTCACCCTGCACGTGGTGCGCAGCACGCGCGCGATCACAGCGAGGACCGCCGGCTCGTCGTCGATGGCGAGGACGCGAACGAGCTCCATCGCAGGGCCCGCCGTGAGCTTCATCGACCGCCGCGCTATGGCTTCCGTCGACGGCAGGAGCACCCGGAACGTCGACCCTTCGCCCAGGGTGCTCTTCACGTCGATCCGCCCGCCCATCGCCGTCACGATCCGCTCGCAGATGGCGAGGCCCAGCCCCGTCCCGACGCCCACGGGTTTGGTCGTGAAGAACGGTTCGAAGATGCGCGCGCGAACCTCGTCGCTCATTCCCGAGCCCGAGTCGGCCACCTCGATGACCGCGTCTTCGTTCTCGTCGTACGTGCGAATCGTCACGCGATGATCGGCCGGAGCGCCCTCGGGAAGCGCCTGCGCGGCGTTCACGACCAGGTTCAAAAGCACCTGTCCGAGGCGCGACGCGACACCTTGAACGGGCGACACCGCTGTGAGCTCCGTCACGAGGCGCCCGCGCGCACGAACTTGGGTATGGACGATTCGAAGCGTCGACTCGACGATGGCGCGAAGGTCGATCGTGACCGATGCATCGTCTTCGACACGCGAGAACGTCTTAAGCTCGCGGACGATCGCCGAGACCGTCTGCACCGCATCGCGCGAGTCTTTCAGCGCCGCCCGCATCTCGTTCACGCGCGCGGCGAGCGCCGGGCCGTCGAGGAGATCGTTGGCCGTGAGCTGCCGCAGCTCGTCGAGCTCGTCGAGGGTGAAGTCGATATTCGTCCCCACGACCGCAATGGGATTATTGATGTCGTGGGCAATCGTCGCAGCGAGCGTCCCCATCGACGCAAGGCGGTCCGAGAGGAGCAGCTGGTCGCTTAGAATCTTCCGCTCCGTCACGTCGCGGACAACCGAAACCGTGCACGCCTCGCCACCCATGAGCAGCGGCGTCGACATCACTTCGATGGGAATGCGTCTCCCATCTTTACGTCGCAGATGAAGCTCGATGGGCGTCGCTTCCCGAGCCTTGGCTTCGCTCAAATGCGCCGAAAGCGCGCCGAGCTCGTCGTCGACCACGATCGACTCCGCAACGGCGCCGACGATCTCTTCGCGCGTGCTGCTCGCGAGGGACCCTAACTTGGCATTTGCATACCGAATGATCCCGTCGCCGACGACCATCGCGCCGTCGGGAAGGCCGTCGACCAGGTCACGAAATCCGCGGCTCTGCTCTTCGGCGCCCCGTTCGAGCTTCACCTCGGCATCGCGCTGCGACACGGCGAGGCTCGCCGCGGTCTTCACGAGGGCCGATACGCGCTTCGAAAGATAGATGCAAATTGCAGCGACCATGCCGAAGATGATCGCGACGCTTACGTCGATGTCCGCAGGAGCACCGAGGCTCGCGTAGAGAATTGCTTGGGAGACTGTCGCCATCACCGCGGTGGCGAGGATGACGCGCGCCTCGAGCCAGAGCGTCGCGAGGATGATGAACACCACCATCGTCGACAGATTGAACGTCACGATCATCGCGGGGATGGGGGACGACGCCATCATCGCGCGCTGAACGAAGTGCATCGCGACCACGTCGAGAAGTGGCACTGCATAGCCCGAGGCGAGGGCGAGAGCGCGCGAGCGCCGCACGCCGACGAGCACGACGGCCGCGCCGACCGCATAAATCAGCGCCGTGGCGTCGGAGCCACGCCACACGTCCTTCCCCTGAATCCTGCCGAAGACGACGCACGCCGCCGCGAAAGACATCGCCGCGAGGAGACGCACGACGGCGCCGCGATGCGCGTTCGCCACGCGCTCGTCGTCCATCGTCGTCGCCACCGACAGGGCGGTGGTCACGCGAAACCCGCGACTCCGTGGGGCTCGTACGGCGCCTCGAGGCGCTTCAGGTCGGCGCCTGTGAGCTTCACGCCGAGGGACGCAACCGCGTCCTCGAGGTGGTGCGCTTTCGACGCTCCGATGATCGGCGCGGCAACGCCGTCTTTCTGCAGCACCCACGCGAGGGCCACCTGCGCCTGCGACACGTTCCGCTCGGTCGCGATGGAGAGCGTCGTCTCGACGACTTGGCGATCGGCCTCGTGGGCGGCGTTGTGCAGCGTCTTGCCAAACTCGTCCGTGCGACTCCGCTCGGTCTCGGCGTTCCACGGTCGCGTAAGGCGGCCCCGCGCGAGAGGGCTCCACGGAATCACACCGACGCCCGCGTCCTTGCAGAGGGGGAGCATCTCCCGCTCCTCTTCGCGGTAGAGCAGGTTGAGATAGTTCTGCATCGTCACAAACTGGGTCCATCCGTTTCGCCGCGAGATCTCGAGGGCCTTGGCGAACTGCCACGCGTACATCGACGACGCGCCGATGTAGCGCGCTTTTCCGGCCTTCACGACGTCGTGCAAAGCCTCGAGCGTCTCCTCGAGGGGCGTGCCGTAATCCCAACGATGAATTTGATACAGGTCCACGTAGTCCGTCCCGAGGCGCGTGAGGCTCGCGTCGATCTCACGGAAAATCGCCTTCCGCGAGAGGCCCGCGCCGTTGGGACCGGGGTGCATGCGGCCGTGGACTTTCGTGGCGAGCACCACGTCCTCGCGCTTGGCGAAGTCTTTGAGCGCTCGGCCGACGATCTCTTCGCTCGTTCCGTCCGAATAGACGTTTGCCGTATCGAAGAAGTTGATCCCAAGCTCGATGGCCCGCTTGATGAACGGGCGGCTCGCCTCCTCGTTCAACGTCCACGGGTGATTCCCCCGTTCGGGAACACCGTAGGTCATGCAACCGAGGCAAATGCGCGATACCTCGAGGCCTGTTCGTCCCAGCTTCACGTACTCCATGAACGCTGTCGTATCAGTCTTTCACGGGTCAGACCCAGGCCTCGCGGTCGCGGCTCGTTCGAAGCATCGTCCCGGTGAGGTACGTCGTGACCGTATTGCCGGCGGCGGTGCCGAGTGCAATTTGCTCGGTGAGCGTCAGGTTCAGCGCGTCGATTGCACCGTAATGGGCACTCGATAGTTCGATATCCGTCCACGTGCCCGGTGCGAGGCCGTCAATGGCCGCGCGCGCGCATGGGGCGCGAGGTGCGCGAGGTGCGCGGCGTAGCGTGCGCGCAGCCCCTTCGCGTCGAGCGCCTTGAGCGACGCGCCCAGCGCCGTCGACCGCACATGGGTGGCCACGGGGACGGCCGCCTCTGCGAAGCGAAGCGGGAGGAACATCGTGGACGGCATGGCGCGGCGTGGCGCGCGTTTACGACGCGGGCTGCGACGGCGAGGCGCTGTTGCCCGGCGCGCGCCGCGTGGCGTGCTGAAGCATCATGCCCACCGTCATCGACGCGACGAACACGATGGCAGGCGCTTTGGCGCTCGCCAGGCTTACGAGCGCCGGCCCAGGGCAGAACCCTGCGAGCCCCCACCCGACGCCGAAGAGCGCGGCGCCGACGACGAGGGGCGCGTCGATCTCTTTCCGCGTGGGGAAATGGAACGTGCGATCGAAAAGAGGCATTCCGCGCCGGCGTATGACCCGCGAGAGCGTGATGTGAACGGCGAGCGCGGCCATCATCACGAAGGCGAGGCTCGGGTCCCACGCGCCGGTCACGTCGAGAAACCCCAACACCTTTTGCGGATTGGTCATGCCCGAGATGCCGAGGCCAATCCCAAATAGGGCGCCCGCGCCGAACGACGTCGCGTTGTACGTGGTGCGCGTGACGTGGGCCGGCCGTAGCGATGCGCTCTCCGCCGTCGTCATGGCGCCCCCGTGAGCAGATGGCGAACCACGAAGACGGTGACGGCGCCGGTGGCCATGAAGGTCAGCGTCGCGACGATGGATCGGCCTGAAAAACGGGCGATTCCGCAGATTCCGTGGCCGCTCGTGCAGCCGCCACCAAGGCGCGTCCCAAAACCGACGAGCACGCCGGCGACGGCCACGAGGGGGAGCGAGACGGGCGGCGGGTTGAGCCCCGCGAACGCGCCGGGCTGAAGGGCGCCGAGGGCGAGCCCCGCCGCGAGGAGACCTGCGACGAAGGCGATTCGATAGGCCTGGTCAGCTGGCGCACCGAGCGCGCCCGCCTCGGCGGCCGCCTCACGCTGAAAGAGGCCTCCAAAGATGCCGCTAATCCCCGCGACCTTGCCGTGCGCGAACAGCACCACCGAAGCGGCGAGACCGATGAGGGCCCCGCCGACGAGCGGTGCGGCGATCGCGAGCGCCGAGAACGTCACTTCGGAATCGTAGGCGTGCACTTTCCGTTCGTGCACGCTACCGCAGTTGCGTTGCAGCAGTCGGCGACCGTCGTGCAGCTGTCGCCGGCACCTTGGCAGGCGAGGGACGTCGGCTCGACACACACGCCGCGATCACAGAACCCCGAGCAGCACTCGAAGCCCGCCGTGCATGCCCCGGGCACGCCGCCGTCGGCGCTGCTCGCCCCCGCGTCGGACGCGCTCGGCGCAGGCGTCGCCGTGCACTGCGCGAGCGACCAGAAGCCGCGCATGTTCGGCGTGTTCTCCTGCCCCTCGAGATAAAACGCCGGATGGCTCGGATCGACCGTGCCTATCGTCTTGTCGATGGCCGCGACCCAAAGGCGACGCTTGCCGTTGATCGTCGGGCCCGTGAGCTTGTTCCCCCAGTCGCGCATGCTCGTGAAGACAACCCACGCGTAGTTGCCACGCTCTACCGGATTGAACGTCGGCTCGCGGCTCACGTAGCGGTCGGCCAACGCGGGCGGATCGTTTAGCGCATCGAGGCGAAGGCGCTTGGTGCCGTCCGTGGACGACATCCAAATCTCACCGCGATCGGCCGTCGTGTCGTCGCACGAATCGAAGCAACCCGTCGAGTGGGGCCCGGTGTGGTAGGCGACCCAGTCCGACCCCGGGCTGAACGATGGGTAACCGAGGCC
>JANXMC010000606.1 GCA_025354825.1 Myxococcales bacterium | reverse complement strand
CGTCGCGATCCGGCGGGGGCGGCGGCGGCGGCGGAGGCGGCGGCTCCACGGGAGGAGGCGGCGGCGGAGGCGGGGGCTCCACGGGAGGCGGCGGCGGGGGCGGCGGCGGCGGTGCGGGCTTCGCGGGCTCCGGGAACCACTCGATCGAAAAGAGGCCGCGGACCTCGGGGGAGCCGAATCCGCGGGTCAACCCTTTGCCGACGCCGGCGCCGAGCCTCAGGCCGACGGGCAAGGCGTAGTGCGCACCGAACAGGATCTCGAGCGGTGTGGTCGCGCGCGAGAACGCCCCGCCGTCGACGACGACCGTCGTCCCGTACACCTCCGGGCCGAGGAGCAACCGTCTGTCTGCGAGGCGCAGGCCGGCGGCTGCGCCGAACGCGAGCTCGGATCCGACGGGTGTGCCCGCGAACGGCTCGCCCTGAGCTCGGTAGTTGAATGCCAAGTTGGCGGCGTAGGCGAAAGCTCCGATGTCGCCCGCAATGAGCGCGCGGGGGACGATGCGCACGGCGCCGTCGGTCGTGAACGCCGCGCGGCTCCCGGTGGGCAGGTGCACGCGCACGCCCACGGCCGCAGTCACTTTCTCTCCGTATTCACCGAAGACCCGAAGGTCGGCACCAAGTCGAAGATCACCGACGGTCGTTGCGTTGCTCGATGCAAACGTCGTCCCGCCGAATGCCCCCGGTTCGCCATCTTGATAAATGGCAATCGGCAATGTGGCGCCGAGACGAAGCCTGTCGAACAGCACGACGGCAACACCCGGATCGAGCCACGCCTGGTGGCGGATGAACACCGCGCGGTCCGACCCATCGGCGTTGTAGAGAACGAGTGGGCGGTATGCCCAGTCGCCGACGACCCCGAGCGCGAACCTGCCGTGACCGCGCATGTCGAGCGACTCGGCGGAGAACCAGTCGCTCCCCCGTTCGGACGGTTCGAAGCGATTCACGGCGAAGCCGTTCGACTGCGCCTGCGCGGAAGCGTGGGACGTGCCGACGAGCACTGCGACGAGGACCGGAAGTGATATCCGCTTACGGCGAGAGATCGCGTGCATGGTCTTAGTGATACGTGAGTTGCGCGGAGCGTTTCGAACTTTTGAAAGTAGAAGGATGTAGCTAAATTCGCGACTACTGCCCTGTCGTGCGTTCGCGACAGCGCACTTGAGAATATCGATTTCCCGGTGCTCTCTGAACTTCGCTAAGCGCGCCACTATCCGCATCCAGCGGGTCGTGCGCGTGGGGTGACGAGCCGCACGTCAGCTCAGCTGCCAGGGGCGAGGACAGCAGGCGTCACGCCTCGACGACTGCGGCGCTCCGGGCGGGTTGCACCTACGATACGCAGTGCAAAGGCGCGCGCCATCTGCCGCGTGGGGGCCTGCGTCGACCCCTGACGCGCGTCTATGTGAGCCTGCCAACGAGCTCGCGCACGCCGTCGACGTGAATCGCGGCGCGGAGCTGATCGACGAAGATGCCCACGACGATTCCGCGCTTGTCGATCACGCACGTGAGGCGCTTCATGAGGCCGACCAGGCTACGGACGGTTGTCATGGCGCCGTAGCTCGTCGAGAGCGTGCGCGTCGTATCCGAGATGAGGGGGAAGCTCACGCCGTTGGCCTCTGCGAAGCGCAGGTGCGACTTGTCGTCGTCGATCGAAACGCCGATGACCTCCAGGTCGCCCCCCACGCGCTCGGCGCGCAGATCGCGAAAGCCGCACGCCTCTGCGGTGCAGATGCGCGTGAAATCGCGCGGGTAAAAGTAGAGAACGACGTTCTTGCGGCGCCGAAAGTCCGAAAGGCGAATGCGCCGGCCGTCGCTGGCGACGGCTTCGAAGTCGGGCGCTTCGTCGCCAATCTTGAGCGTCATGCTTCGGATTCTACCGCGTGTCAGCCGCTTAGAGGCATGGGAGCGTCGGCCGAGACACGATTGGCAAATACCCGTCTCTCGGGCTCATCCACGTAGGCGCGTGGAGGGGGTCTGTGAGATACCGGTCCCATGTTCCTTCGAATCGTCGCAAGCGCGCTTGTTTTCGGCGTCGTAGGCTGCTCGAGCGCCAACGCGACGGCGCCCGAAGACGGCGGCGTCGCCTCGGGGCACGCATCCGACGCAGGGTCGCACCCCGATGCAACCGTGGGCGCGAAGGACGCCGGCGGCGTCGCACCCGTGGCCGATGCATCGAGTACCGGCGACGCGGCCCAGAGCGATGCGGGCGGGGCCAATGCGCTCGCGGCGTACGCCGTCGGCGTGCAGACGCGTACGTGGGAAGACGCGAATCGACCCACGCCGGCGAACGGGTCGGAGCCTGCGAGGGGGACCCGCACGCTCGTTTCCGAAATTTGGTATCCGACGCCGGGCGCGCCCACGGCGTCACCCACGCGCGACGCGCCGCTCGCACCGGGCGGCCCGTACCCGCTCGTGCTCTTCGTGCACGGCTCGGGGAGCAACCGCACCGTCTATTCCTATCTCACGAGCGGCCTCGCGCGCGCGGGCTACGTCGTCGTCGCGGCCGACTTTCCTCTCACAGTCATGAACGCGCCGGGTGGTAGCTCGGATTTGCACGTGAGCGATCAAGTGGGCGACTTGAGCTTCATGTGTGATCAGATGAAAGCCGCGGCCCTCGCCCCCAGCGACAAGCTGCGTGGCGCGGTCGATGGGCTCTCCTATGCCGTCGTCGGCCATTCCACCGGCGGCACCGTCGCCCAGCTCGCAGCGTTCGGCGGCGACGATGCGCTGATTACGCACGATTCGAGGGTGAAAGCCGTCGTGCCGCTGTCGGGCGATGCATGCATGTTCAACGACGCGTTCTTCGCCAAGCGAAGCGTGCCCATTCTCGTCGTGAACGCGACGAACGATCTTTTCGTCCCCCCCGAGAACAACGGACTCCGTGCCTTCGTGAATACGAACGATCCCCACATGCTCGCAACGCTCATCGGTGGGAGTCATGTGAATTTCACCGACTTTGGTATTCCCGATTGGCTGCTGTCGCCGAAGCCCACGGCCCCCACGTCGCCCCTCGCAACGACGCTGAGCACCTACGGCGACGGGGCCGCGTGCCTGCCTGTACCTGCGGCGTCGACGCTCGCGGCGATGCCGGTCGACACGCAACACGCGCTCACGGTGCACGTCGTGGGGGCGTACCTCGACGCGCAAATGCGCCATCGCACGGGGCCTCTCACAGCGGTCACCACGTCGGGCGATCCGGCGGTGGTGTTCCGTCCGTAAGCGCACGAAGAGCGCGCCCTCACAGATAGGGCGTGCCCCGCGCCACCGCGTGGTACCATCGCGAACGACGATGACGGCCTGGACCCACGCGGTCTGTGAAAGCAACGGACTACGATCCCACTACCTCCGAACCGGAGGCTCCAAACCGCCCGTCGTTCTGCTCCACGGCTTGATGGGGAGCGGCGCCTGCTGGACTTCGCTCGCGCGCGTGCTCGAAGGCGACTTCGACGTCGTCATGCCCGACGCGCGCGGGCACGGCGAATCGAGCGCGCCCACGAGCGGCTACCGATACGACGATCTCGCGAGCGACGTCGTCGACGTGATTCACAGCTTAAACCTCGTGCGCCCCGTTCTCATCGGTCACTCGATGGGCGGCATGACCGCGGCGTTGGTCGCGAGTCGACGCACGGCTCCTCTGCGCGGGCTCGTCTTGGTCGACCCAACCTTCCTAAGCCCCGAACGCCAACGCGAAGTGGCCGACGGCGACGTCGCCGAGCAACACCGGCGGGCTCTTGGTATGCAGAAGTCGGATCTCATCGCCCAAGCACGAAAGCGGCATCCTGGGCGCTCCGTGGAGACCATCGAGCTCCAGGCCGAGGCGCGGCTCAGTACGTGTATGGAGGCGTTCGAGATTCTCTCGCCTCCCAATCCGGACTACCGCGACGCGGTGAGCGCGATCGACGTACCAACTGCGCTCGTCACGGGCGACGACCCCGTCGTGACCACGGAGATGGCGAGCGAGCTCTGTGGCTTGAATGCGCGTTTGCGAGTGGAGCAAATTCATGGCGCCGGACACGGGCTTCCGTTTGAACAGCCGGAACGCTTGGGAGAGGTGGTCTCGGCGTTCTTGCGGAGGCTTGCGCAGTGCGCGTGACCGCAGGCAACGCCACAGCGCCGCTCGCCGACATCCTGGGGCCGAAGCTCGAGGTGCTGATCGTCGCGATCAATCCACCGCCGACCGCGGCGGCGCTGGGACTTCACTTTGCGACGCCCACCAACGGCTTCTGGCGCTTGCTCCATCAGTCGGGTCTGACGCCGCGCCTCTTCGCGCCTGCCGAGGCGCTCCGTCTTTTGGACGTGAAGCTAGGCCTCGTGAGCCTCGTCGCGCGGCCGACGCGACTGGCGTCTGAGCTCTCGGCCGCGGAGCGGCGGGAAGGAGCCGAGGGGCTGCGTGAGGTCGTGCGCCGCTACCGCCCGCGCATCGTGGCGCCGCTCGGGGTGACGTTGATCCCCGCTCTCCTCCCCGAGGAGCCGAATCCCGGTCCTGGTTTGCGAGTCTGCCCGTTCGAGCGGACGACCGTTTTCGTGCTGCCGAATCTCAGCGGTCGCAACCGCGCGTATCCGGGGATTGTCGGCAAGCTCCCCTGGTACCGCGCGCTTGCCGATCTCGTGGGGGCGAGCCAGTTCTCTAGGAACGGCTAGAATCGTCGGGTGCGCGCGGCTCGACCCCTGTCCTCCCTCGCAGCCGCGCTGATCACTCATGCGGCCGTTGCGATCGTGGTCTCCTTCGCTCGCACGCCCAACGCTTCGAGCTCGTTGGCGCCCGTAGCGCGTGATGAGCTGCTCCTCCTCGACGACGAGCGCCCCGCCGAGCAGCCCCACGCGCAGGATCACGCGGACGTTGAAAGCCTATCCGCGCGCGCGACGCCGATGACGGGGTTGCGTGCCGCAAGGCCCTATCGACCGCCGGTGAGATCAGCCGACGGCGACGTGCAGCTCGGAGTGCATACTGCACCCAACGCGCCCCCTCGCGAAAACGACCTCACAACCCCGCGCGCACGTCCGATCGATCTTGGGATCGGTACGTACTGGAAGGGTGTCGCGATGGGAGCCGCCTCACAGCCCCAAGCAACCGATGACGCGAACGCGCCTGCTCCGCCGAGATCCACAGACCGAATCCTACGTGACCAACTCGACGCTCACGATCGATCCGTCGGTTTAGGATCCGCAGGTCCGCTCGTCTCCGCGGCCCACGCCGCCGCGGCGGCGAGCCTCGCGCCCGACGTGGGCGTCGCCACCTTGGACGTCGAGTGTGATGGAAAGGGTGAGGTCGTGGACGTGCACGTTGTCGCTGCCAACGCAGACGCGTCGGCGTGGAACGGCGTGGCGCGAGAGCTCTTTCATCGCATGTCGGCGACGAGGCTTCGCGTCCCGGCGGGCGCCCGTGGCGTCCGCGTGCGCGTACGCATCGCCGCGGAGCGCGCACTGCCGAGCGGTGACATGGGAGAAACGAACCTCGGCGCGGTCCCGGACGACGCCCCCGGGGGCAACCGCGTGTGTGAGGGGAAGGGGATTCAGCGCAGGTGCATCGCGGGGTTTCCCATCGGCATCACCAAGAGTGGCAGCGATGTCGTGAACGCGAACGCGCGCGCATCTCGTGTCGTTCGTGTTCAGATCGTCGACGAGACGACCCTCGGCGAACATTGAGCGCGAGGATAGGTTTCAGGGAGCATCAGGGGCGCGTGACCGCTCGCTCCCAGGAAGGCGGTTCGCGAACGTCTTCCGAACGTTCTAGGTGCCGTCAGAGCGCAGGCCCGATCTTCGCCGACTCTCCGCGATGTCTTAGATCGAGTCCGCGATGGCCCTGAACGTGGTGGATCTCGAGGCGGACGGGGGGGTGCCGGACGCCAAGGAAGACACCCAAACCAGCGGAGAGAAAGGGATTCGAACCCCTGGACAGCTTGCACCGTCGGCGGTTTTCAAAACCGCTGCCTTAGACCACTCGGCCATCTCTCCCGAAGAGACTTCTGTAGCAAAATCTAAGCTGGTTGGTGATTGTTTCTCGTTTCCCAACGGACCCTCAGATCCACCCTTTGGGTTGGCTTTCCAACCCAGGTCCATGGCGTGGATGAGGTCTCGGGCAACCCCAGGGTTAGGCGGCGACTTCGGTCGGCCTGCGAGCACGCAATACAAATGAAAAAGTGCATCCAGTGCGGGGCGGAAGCCCTCGAGCTGACGACCTTCGAGCACACCATCGAAGCGGCAGGGCGCACGTTCACCGCGACGTTACCCACGCTCCGCTGCGGCAAGTGCGGCGAGACGTACACCTCGGACGCGGACCTCGAGCGCGCCGAGCTCGCCGCGGCGAAGACGCTCGCCGATTCGGGCGAGGTCTCGGGCGCGACGTTCCGCGCAATGCGGCACGCGCTCGGCTTCAACGTCAAGGCGCTCGCCGAGGTGCTCGGCGTTGCTCCTGAGACTATCCCGAGGGGAGCGCGCCGAGCGCGACGTCGACCGCCGCGTCCAGCCGGGCGTCTATGCGTCGCTCACGCTCGTCGAGACCGCACTCCCGCCGCCGCCGCTACCCCTCCTCTACCAGCTCCGTGACGTGAGTGATCGCGGCGGTCGGGCGATGACCATCGCGGAGATCCTCGCCGCAGCGGGGGTGCCTGAGAGCCGTCATCTGAGCGCCACGGGGATGTTGAGTACGCTATTCCGAAAGGGCCTTGTGCGTCGTGTCGATGCCGGGGTCTATGCGCCATTGCACGACGCCGTCGTGCTCGACCCCCCGACCCTGGAGGCGTCGATTCTCGCCACGCTGGCAAAGCACCCCGAGGGCTCGACGTCGCGACGCTCTGCGCGCGGGTGCGCGCGGACGAGGGGAGAGGCGTTCTTGTTTGAGGAGACCCGTCACAAGCTCGCCGACGTGCTCTGCGCAGCCGGCGTAGCGGCACGCCTCCTCGTTCACGTCGAAGAGCTTGCGATCGAGGTGAGGGGCGTCGACGCCGTCGCGGCGGCCGAGCGTGCTTTCGAGCTTCTCGAGAACGTCGACGACACCGTCGTCGAACTCCGTGCCGCGGAGAAAGCCCATCGCGCGACGGCCCATCGATAGGACTCTCCAATTGCGACCCGGCATGCAGCGTGCAAGATTCGGCCGATGTTGTCGGATCCCTCCGCGCCCGGCGCACTGCGCCGTGGGTGTCGAGCCGACGCGGCGTTCACGCTCCTGGCGATCGCCGCAGGGATGCCGTCTCTCCTCTATCCCCTGGGCCGGGACCAGGGGCTCTTCTTCTACATCGGGCGAGAGTGGCTCCAGCGCGGCCGGATGCCCTACCTCGACACCTTCGACATCAAGACTCCAGGAATTTACGGCGTACACGCTGCTGCGATTGCGCTCTTTGGCGAGGAGCTCTGGGGCGCTCGCTTGCTCGAGCTGCTCTGCGCCATCGTGCTCGGATGGCTCGCAGCGACGCTTGCAGTCCCTGTCGACACCCGCCCGCGGCCCGGAGCGCGAGGCGCGACTGCGTTCGTCGTCATGCTTCTCCACTACGGCTTCTTCGACTTCTGGAACTCCGGCCAGTGCGAGATCTGGTGCGTGACGGCCGTCATCGCATCGGCGGTCGCGGGGACGCGACTTCGGCCGCGGCCATGGGCTCACGTCGCGAGCGGCGCGCTCTTCGGGGTCGCGCTCGTCTTCAAGACACCGGCAGCCACGTTTGCCCCGGTGGTACTCGCCTACTTGGGCGTTCAGGCATTCTCCGGTGGCGGCGAGCGGTGGCGGCGAAGCGTCGTCGCAGGCGCGACGTGGACTGCGGGCGTCGCGGGCGTTGTCGGCGCCGTTATCGCCTACTTTGCCGCTCGCGGCGCGCTGGCGGCGATGTACGAGCTCCTCGTCGTCAACATGCGCTCCTACGTCCTGCAAGGTCGATGGGTTCACTCCGTCGGGGACGTCGTCCGCAGCTACGTACACGCCGCGAGCTATCCGTGGCCTTACCTCGTCGCAGGAGCCTGGGTGACTGCGACGTGCGTGGCCCAAGCGGCGAAGCGCCGCGCAGACATCGAAGGCGCGTGGCGCGCGCTCGCCCCGCCCGCATTCCTCCTCGCTGCCGTCGTCGCGGTCACCATGCAGCTGAAGTTTGCGTGGTACCACTGGGGGCTCGTGGTCGGCGCGGGCGCCCTCTGTGCCGGCGCAGCGATCGATGCCATCGCGCGCAAAGAGCTCCGACCGCGCGCCGGGTGGTGGTCATCGGCGGCCGTGGCGGGAGCGTGCGCCGTCATGCTGCCCATGTCCCGCGACGCGGGAACGACCCCCCAATTAGGTTATCTTGCGTCGGTAAGGGACGCCGCGCTCCGCGCGTCGGGGCGGCTCTCGCCCGAGGAGTATCTCAAGAAGTTTGATTACTCGACAGGGTATGCGTTCTCAGCTCCGTTCTCGTACGAAATTGGCAATTGGCTCCGCGCAAACACCGCACCAGAAGACACCGTCGCGGTGCGCTCGATGGAGCCGCAGATCTACGCGGTTGCGCGAAGGCATCACACCGGACGCTTCTTCTGGACCACATTTCTTGAGTACGGCCAGTGGGCCTACCGAATGCAAGATTGGGTCGAGGAAGATCGACGTGTCTTCATCGATACACCCCCGACATTCGTCGTCGCGGGGGCGTACCTCCACCAAGGCCCTATCTCGGTCGAGTATTTTGTTCCGCTCGGCTACGTGCCGGTCAAATCGTTCGGCGGATGGGTCGTGCTCCGACATGCACGCGCCGACGCACCCGAGCCCCGGTCATCGAACTAGAACCCTCCGATGACTCCAGGCGTCGGATTGCAGAGGCTCTGCTCGTAGTCGGGATGCCTGCAATCGGCACGGTCACCCGCGGCGTTGGGCGATCGGCCGAGACTCCCGTACGCGATCCCGCCCCATCCCCACACGACCCCCTCGTCGTTGACGGCGTACACCTGGTCATTGCCGATCGCGATGCTTCGGATTCGTCCCATATTCGAATTCCCGACCTTTGATGGGATTGAGCTGCAGAGAAAACCTCCGCTGCAGCCCACCCCGCTGAGGGCTCCTCGTCCGAGCTGCCCCGCCGCGTCGAGGCCCCACATCCAGAGATCGCCAACGCCATCGACGATTGCCTGCTCGTAGTTTCCCGCGGCTGCGCTCGTCAACACAGCGGGCAATCCAACGATCTGAACGGGCGAGAGCTGAACGTCCTCTCCATCGACAGCATCGAAAATGCCAAACTTGCGTTTTCCCCAACACCACAACGAGCCGTCCGCCTTCGCGGCGCATACCTGCGTGCGACCAATCGAAACGCCCGTCGCGTCGAGGAACGGATCGCCGTTCGAGGTCGTGATGAGTGAAGGGGTCGAGGAGCACGGGCCGCCATACGCACACGGGGTGTCCAGATCCGTCAGGTGGCCGAGCTGCCCGTTGATGTTGTGTCCCCAGCACTTCGTGGTGCGATCGGCGAGCGTCACGCAGACCGGACCGGCGACCGCGAAGCTCGTGACGCTCGCGCCGAGGTTCTGGATTGGCAGGGGAACGTAGCTATTCAGCAGCTCCGAATTCGGCCGAGCAAGCTGGCCGCCGGTATTGTTTCCCCAGCAATATAGCTCCGTCGATGTCCGCGCGCATGCGGTCTCCGCCCCCGCGGCAATATCGACGATTCCGGCGGGGAGCCCGAAGACCAGTGTCGGTACCGGGTTGCATGGAGTCGTTGGCGCTGGCGAGTTGGGCGCCGCCGCATCGAAACAGGTGGGATCCGTGGCCGGGGCATGCCCGAGCGTTCGTGTCGCATTTTGACCCCAACAGAGCACCCCGCCATCGTCGCGCAGTGCGCAGGC
Organism: Myxococcales bacterium; assembly: GCA_025354825.1. Lineage (GTDB taxonomy): Bacteria > Myxococcota_A > Polyangia > Polyangiales > Polyangiaceae > JANXMC01. The sequence continues at coordinate 517 of JANXMC010000606.1, read as the reverse complement.
GAACCGCGAGCCCGCGACGATGCGCTTCACGGAGGTCAGGCCCGCGACGCGCGTGGGCGGCCGAAACGTCCAAAGAGTCCCCGATGAGTCCGCCCACGCAGGATCACCGGCCGTCGGCATCTTTCCGGTCTGTCCGTATTGATTCCATCCCCAACACGAGACTCCGCCGTGCTCATGCCGCGCGCATCCGAAATCGCTCCCGGCGGCAACCTCGACGACGCTATCTCGGCATGCGCCGTCCTCGCTCGCGTCGCAGACGAAGTCGCTATCAGGCGAAGTCGCGTCACGAACGATGGGAGGAGCGTCCACCGCCGCGTCGGCAAAGGAGCCATCACGAGTCTTTGACGACCCATCATCCATCGGCGCCGCGTCGCTGGGAACCTCATGGACCGACGGTGGTGGCGCGGGAGGAATGGAGCTCCCCCGGTTTTGTGGACATTCCCCGAGCGTGGTAACGCACGCGGAGTGAGCGATGACGAAACGAAAGCGACGCAAGTTTACGCCCGAGTTCAAGGCC
>JANXMC010000574.1 GCA_025354825.1 Myxococcales bacterium | reverse complement strand
GGCCTTCGTGGATTCCGAAGGCTTGCACGTACGCTGGTCCACTGGTGGGCTGAACCTCTACCCACAATCGGATACGAAGGCAGAGACGGTGGTGGTGCCGCTTCCTGCGATGCGTGCCGTCATTGCGGCGTAAGCGGCCGTGATTCCCGTGGGTCACTAATGGGTCAGCCGCTCGTTGGCCGTGTGATTCGTGCGCTTGTCCTTCGTGCGAACCACGGGTAAAATCAGGTCTTTCAAAACAACAAAAAGCGCGATGATATCAAACGCTTCTCATAACCCGAAGGTCGTAGGTTCAAATCCTACCCGCGCAACGATGGCTGGAGCACGGGGATTCACTCCCTTGGCTTGAAAGCACAAAGAACCCCGCCACCGGAAACGGTGCGCGGGGTTTTGCGTTTCCGAGGTCAATCCTAGAAGGGCCAGCGGGAAGAACCGGCTCTTCGCTGTCTACGCGCGTCTTCGTTCGGAGTGCACTGCATCGAGCCGTCTTCGAAGAGCGTCGCAACGAGCTGGCGTCCGCGATTCGGGTCGGCTGCGAGGATCGTCAGAGGTCGAACTCGCGCCGGACGAGATCGTCGGGACGGGAAAGGGCGATCGGCGTGCTGGCGCTGTCGACTATCGCCTCGATCGAGGCCTGCTCCGCGCTGGCTCTGCGCTCCAAATCGACGCCGCGCTTCAACTCCCCCGAGACCTTCAGCGACCTCCTGCACAAGAAGGCGAGCGCTGCGGGATGGGCGTAACGAGCGCGGAGCACGCGTAGGAGCGCGCACTGCTGCCTCCGCAGATCGCCATGAGGGCGCCGCAGACGCCGCACCGTTGAAGCCGACTGAGCGGGTAGGGGGTCTGCGCGCTTCCGGCTTCATCGATGAGGATGCTGTGGCCGACCACTTGGCCGTCGCATCTTTCGATGTACTGCCGGCATATACGAACTTAGTCCTCCAGACTGCCTTCGCCGCGTGGGCCAGGAACGCTCGATCGGCGTCCGTGAGCGCGAAGAGGTCCTGTATTTTCTAAGGGCGACGGGGAAGAAGGGTCCACGCGTACAGTGACAGGGACTCTCGGCGTCGGAAGTCGCGAGCTCGCAACTCTGGATCGCGCGCTGCTCCGATCGCACCACGGATCTCGTCACGGGCGCCGGCGTCTTCGATGCCGATCAGCTCGGAATTGATTTCACGATGGGATCTTTGGAAACCGCGCAACCAACCGAACCGCCCCGCACCATAGAGGATCGCAGTCTTTCCTTTGAGCCGTGTCTCAATCTTGCCTCGTGGCAGTTCGATCACAGAGCGGCAGCCACTTCCCGTCGACCTTCCACTCCCAGACGACGGTTTGCTTTCTGTTGTCGTCGCTGAAAGTGGTCGTGGCGCGCTCGGTCTCGCCGGTCAGCGTCCATGTCACGCCGTCGGCTCTGAGCGCATAGTGCCGGTAGAATCCGTGATTCTCCACCGAGCGCGAGAAATAATGGCCAGCATCATCATCAGCGCCCAGGATGCTCAACGTGTCGAACGGAGCACCATCAACATGGGCGCGCTCGTCCTGAATCACAAAGAATCTACCGGTGTGCCATGTTCCCGTGTGGGTGCTCTTCCACGGCACGCCGTTACTGCGCGGATCAGCACCGCTCTGGTCGGTTCCGCCATAAGAGATGCCTTCGGCTTTCCAAGCGCCCAGAAATACAGCAAGCGCTTCGTGTTTGCTGCCGCGCTTGGGGATTGATGGGTCGTTGCGAGTGGTCATCGGTTCCTTTCTCTCACGTTTCGACTGAGCACGTGGCGGGTTGATAAGACGAGGCCTCCTGAGCGACTCCGAACTGGCCTCTCGGGTTCCGCGTCACGAATTCTCAACTCGCTTTCAAGCTCGTTCGGCGTTGAAGGATGAGCCCGAACGCCGGTGTAGCGGGTCGGCCAGGTCTCCGGTTTGGTGGGGGGAAGCCTCGCTCGCACGTTCCTCGCGATCACGGTCCGCGTCGAGCTTCTTGCCGTCGAGCGAGGGGGCGCCACGCGAATGCTCGGCGACTACGTCTTCGAGCACACGCCCTACGCGGGCTGAGCCGAACGCGCCCAAGCGCGATGATCCCGCAGCGCGCCTCAGCGCCGCGTCGACGTCGCGTCGCAACGTTCACATCGCGGGCGGTGCGCGTGATGCCCTTGCTCATGGCGCGCGGAGAGCGACCGATGGATTTCGCGCGCCTCACAGTCTATTCATTGGAACCCGGAGCCGCGTCGTTCCGTGAACGAGTCAAAGTCGCAATGACGGACCTGGAGACCAGCCATGCGAAAAGTTGTCCTAATCATGACGGCATCGATCGACGGGTACGTCGCCGGGCCGACGGGGGACGTCGTCGGCGCGCACCCGGAGCCCGCCCAGCTCAAACGGTGGAAACTCGACCGTATCTGCCGCGCCGGAACGCATATCATGGGGCGCGTTACCTATGAGGGGATGGCGGCGACTTGGCCGAGCTCGATCGACGATTACGCGGCGCCGATGAACGGAATTCCCAAAGTCGTCTTCTCCAAGACGCTTAAAAAGGCCGACTGGCCCGAAAGCTCGATCGCGACCGGGGACATTGCGGACGAGATCGCGGCACTGCGCAAGCTACCCGGCGGGGAGATCATCGCCTGGGGCGGCGCCGCGTTTGCGCAGTCGCTGGCAAGAGCTGGGCTGATCAATGAGTACGTGATCGTGACCCAGCCGGTCGTCCACGGCGGCGGCAAGCCCTTGTTTCGAGACCTTCCGAGCTCTCAAACCTTCAAGGTACTGGCGGCGACGACCTATCCAAACGGCACCGCGCTCCACGTGTACGAGCCGGGGTGACGGCGGGGAGCGGTGGATCAGGGCGGCGAGGTCTTTCCTAAGGCCCCAAAGCCGGAGGCTCCGACATCGCCCATCGGCCCAGCGTCGAGAAGCGCGCTGGCTCGGCCCCTCAAGTGCGCGTATATTGCATGCCGTAGTAGGGCAGCTTTCGTCGACGACGAAGGCGCTCAGCACGCGGAGAACAAGCGGCGGAGAGCCCGCCGCGCTGCAAGCGCTCGGACTGCTCGGCAAGGCGTTCGCACCACGTACGATTCACGCCACCGCCGCGCGAGCCGGCCACGGAGGCGCCGTTGCGGAGTTGGCCGAGCGCGAGCGCGTGCTCCCGGCGAGTCGCGAGGTCCTTGGCGATCGACGTCATTCCAACCCACTCGTTTCGGCATTTCGCTTCCCATCGCGGTCCCACGTTTGTAGCGCAAGTCGCTCCAATGAGATCATCGCGTCCGCCCGCTTACTCGGTGGGCCACCTTTGCCGACGCTCGCGGAGAATGGCACTCGCACAGCTGCCCGAGCCTGTACGTGAGTCCGCATGAAGACGTTTGCGATTGAGCCCACGAATGCACGTAGATCTGGGCCGGAGATGGAGGGTCTGGTCACCTCCGTGGTCTTGCCAGTGATGAAGGGGAGAAACTGGGTGACTGCGATCGTCGTCGCGCAGCCAGTGCATGTCGGCGTATCGAACCAGTATGGGGTGTACGCCGACAGCTACAGCAAGGACGCGAGGTTCACGAATGCCGACGAGGCGATCGCGTGGGTGATGACGCAGCCTATCCCCGCTTGAGGGGGTCTCGCTCCATCGTTGGCAACTGTCGGCGCTCGCCGCGAGCACTTCGCACTCCGTCATAGAGCGGCCGACTTGCGACAGCATCCATCGCGCTCGCGCGGTGGACGACGCGCGCCCGCCTATCGTTTGTGAGAATCTCGGAGCCGATCGGATTGAGTCTCGCGACCATGATCGGACGCAGCGTGTACCTGTGAGGGAGCCCGCCAGTGACGGAGGCGCACGTCGCTTGGGCTGTGAGACCTGGGAGCGGCCCGCGCTGACGTTCCGCTGACTCGGGAGCTCGCTTGAAACGGACCAGAACAGGCGTCGCGACATTCACGTTGCCTCGCTTGAGCCTGGGTTTACTCTTTGCCCCGAAGGCCGCCCGCGAAGGGGGTCGGGGAGGGGACCGATGGCACCCGAGCGTGATGAATCCGCGGCCGTGCGCGCAGAGCGCGTCGTCTCCGCTGCGCCGGTGCGCCGGGCCGTGGGCGGGAGCTCAAGGGCCACAGCGCGTGGGGTGACGAGCTGGAGCCGACACCGTCCATGAAGGAATACGGTACCGACACGGGCGACGTCGAACACGGCGCAGAGGCGACGGACCGCGAGCGGGTGTTGCATCTCTCGCTGGACCTGATGGCCGTGGGCAGCTTCGACGGCCGCTTTCTGCAGGTCAACGCGGCGTGGACCGCGTGCCTCGGCTGGAGCGCCGCGGAGCTCGTCGGGCGGCCATGGCTCGAGCTCGTCCACCTCGACGATCGCGCGGCCACGGCGCGGTTCGCCGAGACCCTGCTCGCGGGGCAGCCGGTCCCTGCGTTCGAAAACCGGTACCTCCACAAGGACGGCTCCAGCCGCTGGCTGTCGTGGAGCGCGCTCGCGGTCGCGGAGTCGCGCCAGATCTTCGCCGTGGCCCGCGACGTCAGCGCGCAGAAGCAGCAGCTCGAACGGCAGCGGCAGAACGAGCGCCTTCTGCGCATGGCGGGCGCGACCGCCAAGCTCGGAGGGTGGCTCGTCGATCTCTCCGACGGCAAGGCGACCTGGTCCGACGGCGTGTGCGCGATCCACGAGGTCCCGGCCGGATTCCGGCCGCCGGTCGACACCGCAATCGAGTTCTACGCGCCCGAGAGCCGTCCCGAGATCACGCGCGTCGTGACGGCATGCATCGAGCACGGAACGCCCTTCGACGTGGAGCTCGAGATCATCACGGCACGCAGCAACCGGCGCTGGGTGCGTGCCGCGGGCGAGGCCGTGCGGGACACGGCCGATCGGATCGTCCAGATCCAGGGCGCGTTCCAGGACATCACCGATCGGCGGCGGGCGGAGGCAGCGCTGCGCGTCAGCGAGGCGCGCTTCCGCACCGTCATCCAGAGCTCCTGGGACGTCTTCCACCTGATCGGCGGTGACGGCACGATCCTCTATGAGAGCCCGGCGGTCACGCGCGTGCTCGGGTACCAGCCCGAGGAGATGATGGGCCGGAACGCCTTCGAGTTCATCCATCCCGACGACGCAACCGAGATCGCCAAGACCCCGACGGTGCTGCCGCCCGCGGGGGGCTCTCACGTCAAGGTCCTCAGGGTCCGCCACAAGAACGGCAGCTGGCGCTGGGTCGAGTCGTACGAGGTCAACCTGCTCGACCACCCCGACGTCGGCGCCTTCGCGGTGAACTACCGCGACATCACGGACCGCAAGGCGGCCGAGGAATCACTCCGCGCGAGCGAGGAGCGATTCCGCGCGATGGCCAACTCGATGTCGCAGCTGGCCTGGATCGCGTCGGCCGACGGCGCGATCCACTGGTACAACCAGCGCTGGTACGAGTACACGGGCGCGACGCCGGCCGAGATGGAGGGCTGGGGCTGGCAGCGGGTCCACGACCCCGAGCGGCTGCCGGCCGTGCTTGCCGCATGGGAGGTCGCGATCGCCGCGGGCACGCCGCTGGACATCGAGTTCCCGCTCCGCGGCGCCGACGGCCGCTTCCGCACGTTCCTCACCCGGGTAGTGCCGGTCCGGGACGCTGACGGGCGGGTGGCGCAGTGGTTCGGCACCAACACCGACGTCGACGCGCTGAAGCGCGTCGAGGCCTCGCTGCGCGAGAGCGAGGCGACCCTGAAGGCCGCGCAGCGCATCGCTGGCCTCGGCAACTGGACCTGGAATCTCGTCACCGACGAGCTTTGCTGGTCCGACGAGGTCTTCCGCCTGTTCGGGATCCCACGAGCCGAGTTCGGTGCCACCTACGCGACGTTCCTGCGCGGCGTGCACCCGGACGACCGCGAGCGGACCGATCGCGCGGTCAAGGACGCGATGGCCAGCGGCGCGCCCTATGCGATCGAGCACCGGACGCTGGCCCCCGACGGAAGCGTGCGGACGCTGCTCGAGCGGGGCGAGGTGACGCGGGACGCGGCGGGGTGCCCTATCTACATGGCTGGCACGGCGCTCGACATCACCGAGCGCAAGTTGGCCGAGTTTCACCTCGCCGAAACCAACCGCGCCCTCCTCATCTTGAGTCGCTGCAACGAGGCGGTCACCCGTGCCGAGACCGAGCACGAGCTCCTTGCCAGCGTCTGCCGGATCGCGGTGGAGCAGGGCGGCTTCCGCATGGCGTGGGTCGGGTACGTCGGGGAGGACGAGGCCCGGACCATCGTCCCCCAGGCCCACGCCGGGGTCGAGGACGGCTATCTCTCCGAGGCCCAGATCACCTGGTCGGAAGCCAGCGCGCGCGGCCAGGGCCCGGCCGGCCGCGCCATCTGGGGCGGGGAGCCGGTGGTACTCGCCGATCTTGGCGCGGACCCGACGTTCGCGCCCTGGCGCGACGCCGCGCTGAAACGCGGCTACCGCGGGGCCCTCGCGTTCCCGCTCACGCACGCGGACGCGACCCTCGGCGTGCTCGCGCTGTACCTGGCGGAGGTGAGAGTCCTGCAAGCGCAGGAGCTGCGCGTGCTGCGCGATCTGGCGGACGATCTCGCGTTCGGCGTCGTCACCCTGCGCGGGCGCGAGGAGCGTCGGCGCCTGCAGAGCGCGCTTCAGAAGATGGCCACCAGCGTCTCCGCCACCATTGGCGCGCAGTTCTTCGAGCTGCTGGCGGCGAACATCGCCGAGGCCCTCGGAGCCGACGCCGCCGTCGTCGCCCGGATGGCACCGGGCGACGCCGGGCGCGCCCGCACGCTCGCCGCGGTCATCGACGATCGATCGGTGCCGGCGTTCGAGCTCGAGCTCGCGCGCAGCCCCGGCGAGCGCGTCCTCGCGCACGAGGAGTGGCTCGGGGCCACAAGCGAGGTCGAGGTCTTCGGGCGAGCGCTGTCGAAGACGCCCGGTGGGACCCGGGGGTACGCGGGGCGGCGACTCGAGGACGCGAACGGTCACCCGATTGGGCTGGTGTTCGTGCTGTTCCGCGAGCCGGTCCGCTCGACCGCGTTCGTGAGCTCGACGCTTCAGATCTTCGCGACCCGCGCGGCCGTCGAGCTCGAGCGCCAGCGGGCCGAGGCCCGCGTGCGCGAGCAGGCGTCGCTGCTCGACAAGTCCCAGGACGCGATCCTCGTGCGCGACCTCGACCACCGGATCCTCTACTGGAACAAGAGCGCGGAGCGGCGCTACGGCTGGACCGCCGCCGAGGCCGTGGGGCGCCCGGCGCGCGAGCTCCTCTACGACGAGCAGACCGACTTCGAGCTCGCGACCGCGGCGACGCTCGCGCTCGGCGAGTGGGTCGGCGAGCTCCGCCAGCGGCACAAGGACGGCTCGCCGGTCGTGGTGGAGGGGCGTTGGACCCTGGTGCGCGACGACGACGGCGTTCCGCGCTCGATCCTGGCGGTCAACACAGACCTGACCGAGCGCAAAAAGCTCGAGCGCGCGGAGGAGCAGCTTCGTCAGGCCAAGAAAATGGAGGCCGTGGGCAGCCTCGCCGGCGGCGTCGCCCACGACTTCAACAACCTCCTTTCGGTCATCCTGAGTTACAGCGACCTCATCCTCGCGGATCTGCGGCCGCGGGACCCGCTCGCCGCGGACCTCCAGGAGGTCAGGAAGGCGGGCCTGCGCGCCACCGAGCTCACCCGCCAGCTGCTCGCGTTTAGCCGCAAGCAGATCCTCCAGCCTGTGGCCCTCGATCTCAACCAGGTTGTCGCCGGTGTCACCAAGATGCTCGGGCGGCTGCTGGGCGAAGACATCGAGCTAACGATCGCGATGGCCGCCACCGCGAGCCAGACCTTCGCGGACGCCGGGCAGATCGAGCAGGTCCTGATGAACCTCGTCGTCAACGCGCGGGATGCGATGCCTCTCGGCGGGAACCTCACCATCGAGACGGCGAGCGTCGAGCTCGACGCGGGCTACGCGGCCTCGCACGTCGGCGTTCGCTCGGGCCCATACGTGATGCTCGCTGTCTCCGACAACGGGCATGGGATGGATCGCGCCACGCAAGCGCGGATCTTCGAGCCGTTCTTCACCACCAAGGACAAGAGCAAGGGCACCGGGCTCGGCCTCTCGACGGTCTTCGGCATCGTCCAGCAGAGCGGCGGGCACATCTGGGTCTACAGCGAGCCGGGCGTCGGGACGACCTTCAAGGTCTACTTACCGCGGTCCGACGAAGAGACCGCGACCCCAATGATCTCGGCTGCCCCCGCGAGCTCGTTGCGCGGCGCGGAAACCATCCTGTTGGTGGAGGACGAGGAGCAGGTCCGCACCATCATCCGGACGATCCTGCACCGGCAGGGCTACCACGTGCTCGAGGCGCAGAACGGCGGCGAGGCGTTCTTGGTCTGCGAGCAGTTCCAGGCGAAGATCCACCTGTTGCTCACCGATGTCGTAATGCCTCGCATGAGCGGGCGGCAGCTCGCAGAGCGACTCGCTTCGGTGAGACCCGAGATGAAGATCTTGTACATATCGGGCTACACCGAGAACACGATCGTCCATCACGGTGTGCTCGACGCCGGCATCGAGTTCTTGGCGAAACCGATCACGCCCGAGGCGCTCCTCCGCAAAGTGCGCGGCGTCCTCGACGGGCGCGGCCGGGGCTAAACGATGCGAGCGGGAAAGGATGGAGCGGAGCGGCAAGGGAGGACGAGCTTTCCGACCGTATCCGGGGCGCCTGCGCTTCATGACGCATTCGGAAGGCGCGCACCTCGCGGCCGCACGCGCTCTCTCGTGGATCCTCCGCACGCGCACACGCCCTCCGCGCGGTCGCGGCTCTACTGCGGAATCGTCTGCTTCCACGCGTCCATGTCGGTGATGGCTGAGAACCACGACTGAATGTGGGGGAAGTCGCCGAGTGGCGCGTCCGTCTGTTGCGCGTACATCAGCGAAGAGGCGATTGTTAGATCGGCGATTGTGAGGGCGTCGCCCACGACATAGCGCCTGCCGTCGAGATGCTCGTCGAGCACTGCGCCGTACCGGCGGAAGCTTGTGAGAGCGTCGTCGATCTTACGCGGATCGGGTGGGCCCATCCCGGTCATGGCCTTGATGATCTTCTCGAACACGAGCGTTCCGAGGGGCGGCGAGAAGTGTGAGGCATCCCAGAACTGCCATCGTGTTATCTCGGCGCGTCCCGTCTCGTCGTGCCCCATCAGTGCCGACTCCGGGCGCTTGGAAGCTAGGTACTGCATAATCGCGCGCGATTGTGTGAGGACGAACTCTCCGTCGACGAGCGTTGGGTTCGCGCCGTTCGGGTTCAGCGCCGTCCAATCCCAACACAGTCTGCAGCATGAGCGGCGTCCGCGCGGCCGCTTCGATGGCAGGATGGGCGCAGACGAAGAGCAGCCGCAGACGCTCGTCTCCGAAGACGTCGCCGTCCGAAGTGGCGTCGATGTCCGCTTCGAGGAGAACATGCTTCTCCTCACGCGTGCGCTGCCGACGGGCGGCGTCGACGAGCCTTCGTCGCGCGGCCGTGAACAACCACGCCTCGGGATTTCGAGGAACCCCGTCCGTTGGCCACTGCGTCACCGCCGCGAGAAAGGCCTCTGCGAGCGCGTCCTCCGCGCCCGCGAGATCGCGTGTTCGGACGGCGAGAATCGAGAGGAGCCGGCCGTAAGAGGCGCGCGCGGCCAACTCGGCGGGGTGCATCGTCAACCCTGTTCGAGCGCAGGGCGAACCTCGACGATTCCTCCCCGTGCGATGGATGGGCAACGAGCTGCCCACTCGAGCGCCTTGTCGAGGTCGGCCACCTCGATCAAGAAGAAGCCGGCGAGCTGCTCTTTCGTGTCGACGAAGGGGCCGTCTTGAATATGGCGTTCGCCCTCGACGAGACGCACGGTCGTCGCCGTGGTCGTGGCATTTTGGAGCCCTGAACCCGCGTACGCGACCCCAGCCCCGTAGATCGCCTCGATATAGGCCTGGTAGGCGACGCCGAGACGGGCTCGCGCAGTCGCCTCACGTGCGCGAGAGGTACATGGCAAGCCGGGCGTGTGCGACGATAGGGTCACCATGAAAGACGGCCGCCATCGATTCGTTCGCCTCGTGTGCATCGGCTTCACGTCGAGCGCGCTCTTTTCGACAATCATCGCCTGTGTCGACGACCCCCTTTCCCCTTCCGCGACGCTTCCAGACGCGGGCGGGAGCGCGTCGCCCGACGCCGCCAAAGACTCAACGACCGGTCGCGACGCGAGCGCGGACGCGGCGGTCGTCGCCGTGGACGCCGACGTCTCAACGGACTTCTCGACCCTCGCGAACCCGAACGGAGCGTGGACCTATGGCTACTCGCGCAGCGACCCGACGGGCGGGGATGCGGGCGCGTTCGTCGTCTACACCGCCGTCTCGGCCGCCACGCCCGACATCGCGGGGTGGTACGACCCTGCGAACGTAAACCTCGGTGCGCCCGCAGCGTGGCGCAACACCTCGGCGGTCATCAACACGAGCGTGGCCCCCGGTGAGTTTGCGATGCATCCGGGAATGGCCGGTGAGTATGCAATCGTGCGGTGGACGGCGCCCGCAGCTGGCAGCTACGCGGTGACGCTGCAGTTCAAGACGGGCGACACCGGCGACACGAACGGCTTTCTCGTTCACAACGGCGTTGCGCTCGTCACCGAGGCGACGACGTCGACGGAGGCCGTTCACGAGCTCGAGGTGGCGCTCGCCGCTGGCGATCATCTGGACGTCGCCGTCGGTAGCAAGGGCGACTTCTCGTACGACAGCACCCCTGTACACCTCACGATTCGAAGCGCGGGTTCGGATCACTAGAGATCTGTGAGGGTCGCGTCCGTGAGGGGGCGCGCCTCCGTTCTGATTGCGATCAGGCGAGTCTGCTCTGGAGCGCTTCGAGGAGCCTGTGGCCGGCGGGACCGAGAACGTGGTCCCGCCGGTGCGCGGCGTAGATCGTTAACGCATCTCTTGGCGCAGGGTCGTCCACGATCTTCAACGGAACGAGCGCGCGTGCGGCGATAGGCGCCGCGACGAGGTGCTCCGGCATCCGGCACCAGCCGAAGCCCGCGAGGAGGAAATCGAGGCGCCGGGCGAGATCGACGAAGCGCCAGAGTCTGCCGCTGACGACGCCGTAGCTCTCGCCGGGAGACGCTCCTACGTCGGAGAGGACGAGCTGCACGTGCTTCTCGAGGTCGGCGCGCCGTGCAGCCCGCCCGAGAAGCGCGAGTGGGTGGTCGGGCGCGACGACCGCCCTCAGCCGAACCCGAAGGAGCGGATAGGCGATGACGTCGGCGGGGATCGTCGGCAAGAGGACGCATAGGGCGATCGCTGCCGAGCCATCCCGCAAGCGTCGGACTGCACCGCCCAGACCTTCTGTCGAGAAGCGAAGAGGCAACGCGGGGAACTCGTCGCCGAGCGCGCGTAGACTGTCGATGAGAGGCGCGGTGGGGACGAGAGGGTCGATCGCGATCGCAAGCTCGGGCTCGACCCCGTTTCGACTGTTCTCGGCAACCGCCTCGAACCGCGCCGCGCTCTCCAGCACAAGGCGGGCCTGGTCGGCGAGGACGCGCCCAACATCGGTGAGACGGGGGCGGTATCCGTCGCGATCGAAGAGCGTGACGCCCTGCAGCTCCTCCAGCGTCGATACCGCCTGGCTGATCGCGGACTGCGCCCGCCCGAGCGCGCGCGCCGCGGCCGAGAAGCTCCCTGCGTCGACGATCGTCACGAGAATGCGCAGCTGGTCGAGGCTGAGCGTGCCGAGCTTACCAAACTCCATCGGTCTATCCGATGGATCCTATCAGAACTTCATCGCTCCCGCGTGGAGGCGAACCCTCCTAAATCATTCCTCATGAACGTCGCCAATTTCGCTGAATCCAAAAGCTCGGCCGAAGCTCGTACCCGGGTCGTCTATTGGGCCGTAACGCTGCTCTTGATGGTGCCCGGCGCGGGGGGTGGCCTCATCGAGCTTTTCACGGGTGGCCCGGCGAGCGTGGCCCAGACGCTCACGAGCCTCGGCTTCCCGCTGTACATCATGAAGATCTTGGGGCTCGCCAAGGTATTGGGAGGCGTCGCCATCTTGACGGGACGGTTTCCCAAACTGAAAGAGTGGGCCTATGCGGGATTTGCCTTCGATTTCTTGGGCGCAACCGCGTCCCATCTCCTCGCGGGCGACGTGGCGCACGCGCCGTTCCCGTTTGTCTTCTTCCTGGTTCACATGACTTCTTATGCCCTTTGGTACAAGACGGCGGCGACGCGCCTGCCCTGATTGAGGCGCTTCGGCTCTTGGGAGGGCACCCTTTGCGGGCTCGTTCCACCCCGAACGATACAGTTGACAATGATTCGAACATGAATGAATTTCGTGCGTGATGGTCGATCGGAGGAAGCGAGAGCGAGGGTCCATCGTCTGGCTCCTGGCCTATCTGGGAATGGCCGCGCGCCGGCGCACGGACTCGCTGCTCACGGACCTTGGGCTCTCGCCTCCCGAAGCGATGCTCCTCCGCACCGCGGCGCGCAGCACGGACGCGACCGTGCTGGGGCTGGCCGAGGAGTGCGGGCTGGGTGGGAGCACGGCGGTCGGTGCGCTCGATCGCCTCGAGCAGTCTGGGCTCGTGCAGCGCGATCGTGATCGGGACGATCGGCGCGTGGTGCGCGTGCGCCTCACCGAGCAGGGGCGTGAGATCGCCGAGGCGCTTCCGGCGCTCGCGACGCGGCTGGAGGACGAGCTCACCGAGGGGTTCTCCGCCGCAGAGCGCGAGACGCTGCGCGCCAACCTCGTTCGCCTCACCGAGACGTTGGGAGCACGGTCGCCCGAGCTCCACGAGAAGCTGCGCGCGGAGCGATTGCAACAGTGGGAGAGCGCCTCGAGACGGCCGGCACCGAGCCGGAGGAGAACCGCGAAGTGACAGAAGCTCGTAAGCCACGTTTCAAGCGCGCGCCCATTGTGGCGCTGGTGGTGCTGCTCGCCGGCGTGGGTGCAAATCAAGGGTACCGGGCATGGGTGGCGCACGAGCCGCTCGAAGTCGGGGGAACCGTCGAAGTGCGAACGATCCAAGTCGCCTCGAGGCAGGGGGGGCGCGTCGTGGACGTGCGCGTCCGCGAGGGGGACCGCGTCGCCAAGGGGCAAGAGCTCGTGACCGTCGAGCGCACGGAGCTCGAGGCCAAGCGCGACGAGGCGCGCGCGGCGATGGAGCTCGCACAAGCGCAGCTCGATCGCGTCACCAACGGCCCCCGCACAGTCGAAGTGGCCTCCTACCACGCACGCGTGGTGGGGGCGCAAGCGCAGCTCGACGAGCTCGCGCGTGGCGCTCGGAAAGAAGACGTCGAGCATGCCCGGGCGCAGCTCGCAGCTTCGGAGAGTCAGCTAAAGAACGCCGAGCTCGCGGCCAAACGGAGCGCGCAGCTCGTGACGACGGGGTCGATCGCGCAGGCCGAAGTCGACACGACCGCGTCGCAGCTCGATACGGCACGCGCGAATCGCGACGCCGCCCGGACCGCGCTCGAAGTGCTCGCCAACGGTTCCCGTCCCGAGGTCGTCGCCGCCGCGCGCGCGCGCCTTGCCGACGCGCGGGCCCAGTTCGAAAACACGCAGCTCGGCTCTCGCGACGAAGACGTGCGCGTGGCACGTGCTGCTCTCGTCCAGTCGAAAGCACGCCTCGCCCTTGCGGAGACGAACCTCGGCGAGACATCCATCACAGCCCCTCGCGACTGCGTCGTCGAGGCTCTCGATCTACGACCGGGCGACATTCTCGGCCCGAACCAGGCGGCGGCGACGCTCGTCGAGGGCGACCAGCTCTTCGTCCGTGCGTATGTACCCGAGACCGAGCTCGGGCTGCTGCACGTGGGAGACACGGTGCCGTTCACGGTCGACACCTTCAAGGACCATACGTTTCACGCGCTCGTGCAGCACGTGAACGACGTTGGCGAATACACACCGCGCAATGTGCAGACGGTGGACGAACGGGCGAACCAAGTATACCTGGTGCGGCTCGGCGTGGCCGACGGGCAAGAGTTCCTCCGCGCGGGGATGGCCGTCACCGTACGGCTGCCGCGGAGGCACCCGTGACCTCCTATGCCATCGAGGTCGAGGGTGTGAGCCGCCTCTTCGGCGATTTCGTCGCCCTCGACGACGTGTCCATGCGCGTCCCCACGGGGACGATCTATGGGCTGCTCGGCCCCAACGGCTCGGGAAAGAGCACACTCATTCGCATCCTCTGTGGGCTCGTGCCTCCCACTTCTGGAACTGCGCGCGTGCTCGGCTACGACGTGCGCACGGCGGGCAAATCGATTCGACGCAACATCGGATACATGTCGCAAAAGTTTGCGCTCTACGGCGATCTCACCGTCGAAGAGAATCTCAACTTCTACGCGCAGGTGTACGGCCTCACGGGCGCGCGCCTGCGAGAGCGCCGCACGCGCGTCATCGACCTCACACATATTGGACCGTACGTCGATCGGCGCGCCGATCTCCTGTCTGGCGGATGGAAACAGCGCCTCGCGCTGGCGGCCGCACTGATGCACGAGCCGCGCGTGATTTTCCTCGACGAGCCGACGGCAGGCATCGACCCCGTGGCGCGGCGCGAGCTTTGGGACCTTCTCTTCGAGCTCGCCGCCGAGGGGATCACGATGCTCGTCACCACGCACTACATGGACGAAGCCGAGCGCTGCGGCGAGGTGGGGTACCTCTATCTGTCCAAGATGATGGCGTCGGGTCGGCCCGATGATCTGCGCACGCTGCCCATGGTCACGCCGCCCGGCACTCGGCGCGTAGAGGTGGAGGCCGGCGCGGTCGCCGTGGCGCTGCGCAGCATGCGGTCGCTCCCCTACGTTAGGGAGGCGACGATCTTCGGGCTGAGCGTCCACGCGGTCATCGACGCGACCATTACCGATCAGGATCTGCATCGCGATCTCGACGCGCGGGGTCACGCTTCGGATTCCATTCGTACGATCTCGCCGTCGCTCGAGGATGTGTTCGTGTCGCTCACGCGCAGCGCGGCGCACGAGCGTGCCAGGGCGGCCATCGAGGGGGCGCCGGGCGCCGTCTCCAAGGAAAGGTCGTAAGCTATGTGGGATAGCTTCCGGGCGGTCTTCTACAAGGAGTGGCTGCA
>JANXMC010000569.1 GCA_025354825.1 Myxococcales bacterium | reverse complement strand
TCGACGTCCTCGACGAGGGCCACCGACTTCTCGCGCCCTACGTCGAACGGCGCGACGGCGCCCGGGAAGAGCACGGCGTTCCGGATCGGGAGCACCGGGAGCTCATCGCCGAACTGCACTGTGTCTTCATCGCGCGGGGGTGTCGGAAGCTTTTTCTCAGACATTTTTACCTCGTCAGGCCGGTTACGCCGGGAGCACGAGGGGCTGAGACTGAGACCTCACGCCCATCGCCTACCCCGTTGCAAGCGCCTGCCGGGAGAGCGGGCGCTTGCGATCTCACTGAACACACTACAGCGAGCCTAAGCACGACGTTCCGAGAACGCCATGCCTTCGAGACGTCGTGTGCACGGAGAGCGTGGCGCGCGGGACGTGAGGTGTGTGTGTGAGGTGTGCGCGTGCTGCGCGAAGCTGTGCGAGCGGGCCGCGGGCTAGAGAACGATCGGCACGTAGCGCGACGGATCGAGCGTGTGGATTGCGAGACCGGTGAGCACCTTAGGGAAGAAGAACGTGCTCTTTTGCGGCATGACCTCGCCCGCTTCGGCGATCTCGCGGACCTGCGCGACGGGCGTCGGATTCATGATGAAGAGGACCTGCCCCTTCGGCGAACCGGACACGCCGCCACGAAGATCAGACAGCGTGGCGCGGATGTCCTGCGGGTACCAAATGTTGGTCTTCGCGGCCTGAGCCTCCTGCGTGATGCCGAGGATGTGCTCGAGGATCGCGGAGTGGAGAATCGCGACGTCGGTGCGGCGAAGCACGGCCGGGCGCGAGCCGAGCGTGGGGTGCTTGTCGAGATCAACATCGGGGCGGAGGGTGAACGCCGCCGCGCGCCCGTCGGCCGTGGCGGCGACGATGCTGGGGCCACGGGCGGAGACGCGACGGAGGTCGGCGTCGAGGGCGTTGGCGTCGGCGTGGTCGGCGAGGATCTCGACGATGAACGTGTCTTTCGCTTTGGCGACGAGCTCGTCGAAGGAGAACGACGGAAGCGAGTGGACGTGACGGTGCGTCGGGAAGACGACGAGGTTCGGATCGTCGCCGTTCACGAGGAACGTCATGAAGTACTGGTGCTCGGCCTTGGGGCCGTCGTTGCCGGTGGCGGCGATGACCTCGTCGCGATAACGAACGGCCGTTTCGTAGCGGTGGTGGCCGTCGGCAATCAGCAGCTGCGACTTCGCGATGCCCGCCTGAATCGCGCGAATGGCATCGCGCTCGGTGACCTTCGCGAGGACGTGGTGAATACCGTCCGGCGTGTTGAACTCGGTGAGAACGTCACCCGTGTCGAGCGGCGCATCGAGGGCGCTCTGCGGGTCGCGGTACAGCATGAAGCCGGGGCTCAGGTTCGTGCGCGTCGCGCGAAAGAGCTTGAGGCGATCTTCCTTCGGCCCTGAGAGCGTGCGCTCGTGGGGGAGGACGATTTTGTCCGAGAAGGGCGCAAGCTTCACAAGAGCCAAGAACCCGCGGCGCGTGATGGCGCGGCCCGCGCCCGTACCCGGCGGCTTGAAGGTCTGGTCGTAGCGGTAGAAGCCCGGCGCGTGGTCGCGAATGAGCACGCCCGCATCGCACCACTCCTTCAAGAGCGTCGCGGCGTTGCCGTACTTCGTATCCCCCTCCCCGTGCGGGAGAATGAGCTGCACGACGTTCTGCGGATCGCGCGCGACGAGGGCCGCGCGTTGATCGGCGTCGATGACGTCGTAGGGGGGCGCCACGACGCTCCCGAGCCCTTGCGAGAGCTTGGCGAGGTCGTAACGGAGCGGCGTGAGCGGGGCGATTTCGGCCATGGCGGGGAGATCCTTCGCAGACGAGGCTGCGGTCACACGTGGGGCTGCGCGGTGGGTTATTCTGAGCGGCCGGCGCGCGGTTCGCGAAAGGCGCGGTGGCCGATGTCCATTCGGTGCTGCTCACCGGGCCACGTGATCGCCGCGACGGCCGCGTAGGCACGGCGCGCGGCGTCTTCGAGGGTGCTCCCGTGGGCGCCGACCGTGAGGACGCGGCCGCCGCTCGTGACGACCGAGCCGTCGGCCTTGGCCGTAGTGCCGGCGTGAAGAACGAAGGTCGCGGCGTCGTACTGCACGTCGAGGCCCGCGATGACGTCGCCGCTGCGAGCTTTCGCGGGGTAGCCGTGGGCCGCCATCACGACGCAGAGGGCGGCGCCGTTCACGCGCGACGTGCTCGCCACGGGCAGCGCCCCTTTGGCCGCGCCTTCGAGCAGATCGTACAGATCGCCCTGTTCGCTCGCGTAGAGCGGCACGATCACGCACGTCTCGGGGTCGCCGAAGCGCACATTGAATTCGAGAACGCGCGGCACGCCGTTTTCGATCATCAGCCCGACGAACAGCACGCCACGAAAGGGCGCTCCTTCGTCGGCCATGCCGCGAAGCGTGGGCGCGACGACGGTACGCATGACGATGTCGCGCACGGCGTCGGTCACGATCGGCGCGGGCGCGTAGGCCCCCATTCCGCCCGTGTTGGGGCCGCGATCGCCGTCGAAGATGCGCTTGTGATCCTGCGCGGCGGCCATCGCGACGGCGGTCGTCCCGTCGCAGATGACGTGGAAGCTCGCCTCTTCGCCGGCAAGGAGCTCTTCGACGATGATGGTGTCGCCGGACGCTCCGAACTCGCGGTCGCGCATCATCCGCGTGACGGCCTCGAGCGCTTCGGCCGTATCGCTCGCGACGACGACGCCTTTGCCCGCAGCGAGCCCGTCGGTCTTCACCACGAGCGGCCGCGCGGCGTCACGGATGTACGCGTCGGCCGCGTCTGCGTTGGTGAAGACCTCGAACGCGGCGGTCTCGATTTCATGGCGCTTCAGGAAGCGCTTCATGAACGCCTTCGACCCCTCGAGCTGGGCCGCGGCCTTCGACGGACCGAACGCCGCGATCCCCTTTTCGGTGAGCGCGTCGACGAGCCCCAACGTCAGCGGCACTTCGGGCCCCACGACGACGAGGCCTGCCTTTTCGCGGAGCGCGAGCGCCACGAGACCGTCGATGTCGTCGACTTTCACGTCGACGTTGCGACCAACATTTCGCGTGCCGGCGTTGCCCGGCGCGAAGACGATTTCACGAGCGCGCGGCGACAGCGCGAGGCCCAGAGCGTGCTCGCGCGCACCTCCGCCGACAATGAGGACTGTCTTCTTTTCTGGACTCGTCTCCACCATGGCCTGCACTCTCGCTCGCAAGAACCCGCGGGATTTGCACGGGATCCGTGGAGCGAGCGCGTACCACAGCCTGCATGTGGTCTCCACCCTCGCAACTCGATGGGCGAATGTCGTATTCTCACGAACGTGAGTGACGAAGCGCGCGGGCCCATTGCGATACGCGTCACGCGTCCGTACGCGACGGAAGACGAGTTTCTCGAGCACGAGCTCGACTGCATCGGGCGCAGCGGCGTCGTGCTCGTCGGCGCGCAGCAGCGCTCCGAAGGGGTCATGCTCCGCTTCGAATTGGTGTTGAAAGGCGGCGCGCTCGTCCTTCGCGGCGAGGGTCGCGTGGTGGGTTACAAGCCGAAGGCGCTCGGTGAAGCCGCGGGTCTCGCGCTTCGGTTCACGCGGCTCGATTCGCGGTCGAAGGCGTTCATCGACAAGGCGACGTCGCTGCGGCTCGAACGCGGTCGGCCGTCGAGCGAGATCTCGACAGGCGAGCGCCCGTCGGTCGTTCCCCCGCCCATCTCGATTCCGCAAATGTCGCAGACGCCCCAGATGCCGCCGCCGGTTCCCCCGCGGAAAGCGTCGTCGATGCCGCCGCCCCTTCCGCCGCCGCTCTCGCGGAAGCCGCCGCCCCTGCCCGCGGCCGCCGAGAACGTCGACATCGAAACGACCTATGTCGACAGCAAAGGGCCCGAGAAGGCCGAGTCGGTCGCGGCGTCGGCGCGGAGCCACGCCCCCGCGCGCGAGAACGGCCGCGCGATGATCGCAGCCCCCGCACGTCGCGACGAGCTCCTCGAGCGGCTCCGAAAGCGCGCCCTCACGCTCGATCCCGATCGCGTGAACGCGCTCATCCCCCAGCGCACGAAACCCTAACCCGTCCGGTGCCAGCGCCGCATTCGCGCAGGCTACTTCGAACCGGAGCCACCACCATTGGGAGCGGGCTCCGGCTCGGGCTTGCCGATCGTGCCTCGCAAGTGCCAGCTGTAGAAGCCGTCGGCCTTCTTCGACTGCTTCACCTTGGCATCGAGATCGAAGAGCGCGGGGGCCGTTGAGCCGGGCGCGCCGAAGAGGCTCTTCGTGATGTCGTTCTTGCTTCGGTACGCGTCGTTGATTTTGAACTTTAGATAGAGGTCGAGCAGCGAGTCGTTCGCCATCTCGCGAAGCTGAATCCGGCCGTCGCCCTGAATTTCGACGTCTTTGCCGCCGGCGTTGAGCTTCGTGAGCTTCATCACGCCGTCTTTCGCCTCGCCCGTGATCGTCAGTACGCCGACGTTGAGGCGCGGGATCGCGAGCGCGCCTTTGAGCTTCGCTTTGCCGTCGCCGATGGCCATATCGCGGGCCTCGAGGCTGACAGACCCACTCGCCTTCGACGCTTTACCGTCCGGCATGGTGATCTTCACATTGCCCGTGAGCTTCCCCTCCGCGGGGACGCCGAGGGCCTGCGCGATG
>JANXMC010000567.1 GCA_025354825.1 Myxococcales bacterium | reverse complement strand
TTTGCACAAGTCCCCCTACGGCGACGCCGCATGGGCACGATGAAAACTAAATCAGTTCTGCGCCTGCTGAGCCTTCCAGCGCTCCAGCATCGCGGGCCAGTTATCGATCTTCATGCCGAGCGAGAGCCCCATGTTGGCGAGGATCTCTTTGATCTCCTTCAGGCTCTTACGCCCAAAGTTCTTCGTCTTCAGCATATCTTGCTCAGTCCGCTGAACGAGCTCGCCAATGAGCGTGATGTTGGCGTTCTGAAGGCAGTTCGCGGAGCGAACGGAAAGCTCCAACTCGTCGACTGAGCGGAACAAGTTCTCGTTCAGCGGCTCGTCGTCGCCGCCCGCAGCGACGTACGTCGTCTCCTCGGTCTCCTCGAAGTTGATGAAGATCGAGACCTGCTCCTTGAGGATCTTCGCAGCGTACGCAACCGCATCCTGCGGCTTGACGCTCCCGTTGGTCCAAACCTCGAGGATAAGCTTGTCGTAGTCCGTAATCTGACCGACTCGGGCGTTGGTCACCGTGTAGTTGACCTTACGGATTGGCGAGAACAGCGCGTCTATCGGGATCGTGCCGATCGACATCGTGGGCGTCTTGTTCTTGTCTGCCGGCACGTAACCGCGGCCAACGTTGACCGTCAGCTCCATCGAGAGCGGGCCCTTTTTGTCGAGCGTCGCG
Organism: Myxococcales bacterium; assembly: GCA_025354825.1. Taxonomy (GTDB): domain Bacteria; phylum Myxococcota_A; class Polyangia; order Polyangiales; family Polyangiaceae; genus JANXMC01. Next base: position 13,451 of record JANXMC010000567.1, on the reverse strand, counting down.
ACTAGGTGGTCCGGGTTGAGAACCTGGAGGCCGTCGACGAGCTGAATGTCACGGGCGCAGACGGGGCCAGGACCTTCCTTGTCGATGCGAACCGTGTACGTCTTCGGCTGGGCGGCCTTGAGAACGACTTCCTTCAAGTTGAGGATCACGTCCGTGACGTCTTCGACGACATCAGGAACGGTCGTAAATTCGTGCAGTGCGCCCTCGCTGCGGATCGCTGTGATCGCGGCGCCCTGAAGCGACGACAGGAGGATGCGGCGAAGGGAGTTGCCGATCGTGATGCCGTACCCGCGCTCGAGCGGCTCACACGTGAACTTGCCGTAGAACTCGGTGAGCGTCTCAGCCTCAACCTGAATCCCACGCGGACGAATGAGGTCGCGCCAGTTGCGTGTCGTGATGTTCATGCGATGCGGTTCCCTTCTGCTTCCAGTCGTTTACGCGGTGAGCCCACTCTCGATTGCAAACCCGCTTGCTCTCGAGGGCCGTCACCTGCCCGTATGCTTCACGGTTCAGACTTCAGATCGAATCGCTGCAGTAGGCGAGACGCCCAAGGAGGGATTCGTAAGTAGCCACTCCCAATTGAGACCTCCGTTGCAGGAGGGCTCCCGTGAGAGCGACCGCCCGCGTGCGCGAGCGCTTAAAGCGAGACGCGAACCCGCCGGTCTCAGAGGAGACTAGGGAGTTCGCGTCGCGAAAGACTTAGACGCGGCGGCGCTTCGGCGGACGGCAACCGTTGTGCGGCACCGGCGTTACGTCGCGGATCAACGTGACCTTGAATCCCGCCGTCTGCAGAGCGCGAAGCGCGCTCTCGCGACCGGCGCCAGGGCCCTTCACGAACACGGCCACGGATCGCATGCCGTGCTCCATCGCCTTCCGCGCGGCTTCCTCGGCCGCAAGCTGCGCCGCGAACGGCGTGCTCTTACGCGAGCCCTTGAAGCCACGTGCACCGGCGCTCGACCACGCAACGGCGTTGCCGTTGACGTCGGTGATGGTGACGACGGTGTTGTTGAAGGAAGATTGGATATGCGCGATTCCCGTCGCGATATTCTTCTTCACCTTCTTTTTCGGGGCCTTCCCCTTGACGGGGGCGGCGCCGGTCTTCGCGGTCGACATGAGCTACTCCGAGCTTTCGTGGCTTCTAGAACGAATTGGACTTCAGGGAACGCGCGCAGGCGTGAGACAGCGTCGTCACGCCACGGCGCGCGTCGGAATCAGGTGGGCTTGCGCGCGCGCGACAACATGCCCTTGCGCGGCCCCTTACGCGTACGCGCATTCGTATGGGTCCGCTGACCGTTGACCGGCAAACCACGACGATGACGGAGCCCCCGGTAACAACCGAGATCCATCAAACGCTTGATGTTGAGCTGGACCTCACGACGGAGGTCGCCCTCGACCGTGTACTCGGTCTCGAGGAGCTCGCGGATCCGCTTGATCTCGCCTTCGGTCAACTCCTCAGTCTTCTTCGTCGGAGCAATGCCCGCCTTCGCGCAGATCTGCCGGGCGGTCGTGTGACCGATACCGTAGAGGTACGGAAGGGAGAAGGCGATGTGCTTGTGACGGGGAAGGTCAACACCAGCGATACGAGCCATATTCGTGTCCTTGGCTAACTCGGGAGCCCTCGCATGCGAGCTCCGTGGAAAACAGTTCCGGTCGAGACCTCTGGTTACGAACCCTGGCGCTGCTTGTGGCGCGGGTTCTCACAGATGATCCGCACGACGCCCTTGCGCCGAACGACCTTGCACTTCTCACAAATCTTCTTGACTGAGGGACGAACCTTCATGACGAAAGCTCCTAATAATCACTTGTGGCGGTAGGTGATTCGCCCACGACTCGGGTCGTAAGGACTCACCTCGACGGTGACACGGTCTCCGGGGAGGATACGGATGTAGAATTGCCGCATCCTCCCGCTAATCGTTGCGAGTACGACGAGCCCGTTGTCGCACTTCACACGGAACATCGCGTTTGGCAGCGCCTCTTGGACGACGCCGTCGAATTCGAGCTTGTCGCCTTACGGCACCTTCCACTCACGACGTTCACTCATAAGAAATTGGGCTCCTCGACTCCGTTTCGTTCATCAGGTGCAACCTTCCGTGAGCTCAGCGTTAATCCGAGCTCACGATGCCGAGAGAGCCGCGAAGATCCGCTTGGAAACTTCATCAACGTCACCGACTCCGTCCACCCGCTTCAACATTCCACGCGCTTCGTAGTAGGGCAGAAGCTCTGCCGTCATCTTCTCGTAGGTCGCGAGCCGATGACGGACCACGTCCTCCTGATCGTCGACTCGAGTTTCGAGCTCCGCATCCGGGGGCGGGGGCTTATACTTCAAATGGTATATCTGTCCAGTTCGTTTGTCCGTGCGCCGTAGAATCGCGCGCTCCATAAGGAGATCGAACGGGACTTGGAGAGCGATGGCCGCGTCGAGAGACTGTCTACGCGATGAGAGAAGCGAATCGAGCGCCTCTGCCTGCGGACTGGTGCGCGGGAAACCGTCGAGCAAAAACCCATCGGCGCAATCCGCCTCCAAGGTCCGCCCGTCGATGAGCCCAATAACGACTTCGTCCGGCACGAGGCCACCGGCGGACATCTTCGCCACCAGCTCCGCGGGAAGCTTACCTTCCGCCTTTGCGGCTCGAAGCATGTCGCCCGTCGAGACCTGCGGAACGCCAAAACGCTGGCATACAACCTTCGCCTGCGTCCCCTTGCCGGCGCCAGGCGGCCCTACGAACACGAGTCTCATCGCCTAGGCCTCCCGCCGTCCGCGAACGCGAGTGGTTCGGCCGCCGCCGCCAGTGAGCCCCTCGTAGTTGCGGGTGATGAGGTGAGCTTCGATTTGGTTCACGGTGTCGAGGGCCACGCCGACCACGATCATGATCGAGGTGCCACCCCACTGGAACGGCACGCGAAGCGTTTGCCCCACGATGGAGGGTAGAACGCAGACAACTGCGACGTACAGCGCCCCGCCTAGAGTGATGCGGGTTAGCACGTGGTCGATATAGTCGGCCGTCTGCTTGCCCTGACGAATGCTCGGAATAAACGCCTGCTGCTTCTTCAGGTTGTCCGCCACGTCGACCGCCTGAAAGGTCACGGCCGTGTAGAAGTAACAGAAGAAGATAATCAGCGTCACGTAGAAGGTATTGAACAGCCAGTCACCCCGTTGAAGAGCGGCCTGTAGCTGCGACATACCCGGAATCCGGAAGTTGGCGAGCGTCGCCGGGAACATCAGCAACGACGATGCAAATATGGGCGGGATCGTCCCGGCGGTGTTCACCCGCAACGGGAGATGAGCCGTCTGGCCCCCGTAGACTCGCCGACCAACAGTGCGCCTCGCGTAGTAGATAGGGATACGGCGCTGACCACGCTCAAAGAACACGATCGTAGCTACCGTCGCGAGAACGATGAAGGCGACGGCCGCGAGGTTCAGCGGCTGGATGTTCCCCTTGTTCGTCTCGAAGTAGCGAAAAATGCCGCTCGGGATGTCCGTCACGATGCCCGCGAAAATGATCAGCGAGATGCCGTTTCCAATGCCACGCTCCGTGATCTGCTCACCGAGCCACATGATAAACGCCGTCCCCGTCGTCAGTGTCACCATGCTCATGAGGCGAAAGCCCCAGCCGGCGTGCGTGACGACGTCACCAACTCGCGCGGTGTCCGAAAGGTCACCGTTGTTCATCGCCTCGAGACCCATCGCGATGCCGAAGCTCTGGGCCAGGGACAAGGCGATCGTGCCGTAGCGCGTATACTGGTTGATCTTCCGCTGACCCTGCTCGCCCTCTTTGCGAAGCTCGTCGAGCGGCTTGAAGACCATCGTGAGGAGCTGGAGGATGATGCTCGCACTCACGTAAGGCATGATACCGAGGGCGAAGATCGAGAGATTCCCGAGCGCGCCCCCGCTAAACATGTTGAAGAGGCCCATGAGGCCCGCGCCCTGCTTCGAGAGCACCGCCTGCATGACGTTCCGGTCAACGCCCGGAATCGTCACAAAGACGCCGATTCGGTAGACCGCGAGCACGCCTAGCGTGAAAAGGAGCCGCTTACGCAGCTCCGGCACCTTGCCGATGTTCGCGAACCCCGAGAGGGCAGACATGGGAGAGTGTTACTGCGCCGCCGCGGAGGACGAAAGGAGAGCTTTGCCGCCCGCCTTCGCGATCTTCTCGGCCGCTGCCTTGGAGAAAGAGTCCGCCGTCACGGTGACAGCCTTCGTGAGCTCGCCGTTCCCGAGGATCTTCACGCGGTCAACCTGACCACGGATGATGCCACGCTCACGGAGCGCCTTCTCGTCGACCTTGGAGCCGGCGGCGAAGACCTCGAGCGAGCTGATGTTCACTTCTGCCGTCTTCAAAGGGAACGGGTGGTTGAACCCGCGCTTCGGAAGACGACGTTGCATCGGCGTTTGACCGCCTTCGAAGTGCGGCTTGAAGCCGCGGCTGCGGGCGTACTGCCCCTTCTGGCCACGGCCAGCCGTCTTGCCAAGACCGGAGCCGACGCCACGTCCGACGCGGGTCTCCTTCTTGGTCGCCCCGGCGGGCTTCGCGAGATTGCTAAGTGTGTCAGCCATTCAATGCAAAGGCGACGGGACTAGGTCCCGTCGACCTCCTCCACGGTCACGAGGTGAATCACCTTCTTGATGGCGCCACGGAACGACGGCGTATTTGCGACGACCGTCTGTGAGCCCAGCGCCCCAAGGCCAAGACCGCGGATCGTTTGCCGAACCGTGTCCGTCTGACCGATGACGCTCTTCGTCTGCTTTACGCGCAGGTTCGTCTTCACGGCGCCGCCTCCACGCTCTTCGTCTTCACGGGATCAAGAAGGTACGAGACCTCCTTGCCGCGCTTCGACGCGAACTGCTCCGCGCTCTTCAACTCACGAAGAGCTTGGATCGTGGCGCGAACCACGTTGTGCGGGTTCGAGCTGCCGATGCACTTCGTGAGAATGTCGTGGATGCCGGCGCTCTCGACGACCGCGCGAACCGCGCCGCCGGCGATGACGCCCGTACCTTGCGAAGCAGGCTTGAGGAAAACCTCGCCAGCGCCGAAGTGCCCGATGATCTGGTGCGGGATGGTGACGCCATTCAGCGGCACCTTGAAGAGGTTCTTCCGCGCCTGGTCGTTACCCTTACGGATCGCCTCGGGGACTTCGTTCGCCTTGCCGAGGCCGACGCCGACGTGACCCGACTCGTCACCGACGACAACGAGCGCGCTAAAGGAGAAGCGCCGGCCGCCCTTAACGACCTTGGCGACGCGGTTGATGTGAATCACCCGCTCCTTGAGCTTTTCCTCATCAATTTGGTCGAAAGCCATGATGGTGTTCTCTCGTCAGTTAAAACTTGAGGCCGGCCTCGCGGGCGGCATCGGCGAGCGCCTTGATGCGCCCGTGGAAGAGGTTGCCGTTGCGGTCGAAGACAACCTTGTCGATGCCCTTCGAAAGAAGGAGCTTCGCGATTGCCGCGCCGACTTTCTTGGCAGCCTCGGTCTTCGTCGCTTCGGTAGCCTCACCGCGAACGTCCGGCGCGAGTGTCGACGAGTGAGCGAGCGTCGAGCCCGCCACGTCATCAATGACCTGCGCGTAGATGTGCTTCGCGCTCCGGAAGACCGTGAGCCTCGGTCGCTCGGGGGTCCCGCTGATTTTCCGGCGGATGCGCAGCTTCCTGCGTTCGCGCCCAACGATCTGCATTGCCATGTTCGTTCCCTTACGCCTTACGTATGGCCGGCCTACTTGCCGCCCTTGCCAGCCTTACCGGCCTTCTCGCGGACTTTTTCGCCCTGATAGCGAACGCCCTTGCCGCCGTACGGCTCCGGCGGACGGAACCCGCGAATCTTGGCGGCGGTCTGCCCCATCTTCTCCTTATCGGAGCCGGTGAGGATGACCAGCGTGCCTTTCGAGTCCGCAGGGATCTCAGCTTTGATTCCCGCCGGAAGCGGGAACGCGACCGGGTGTGAGAACCCGAGCGCGAGATTCAACATCGTGCCTTTGAGCTCGGCGCGGTAGCCCGTTCCGACGAGCTGCAAGGTCTTGGTGTAGCCGGCGCCCGCGCCGACAACCATTCCACTGATGAGCGCTCGGGCGAGCCCCTGGAAGCGGGCACCGTCGCGACCACCAATGGTCGGGTGGACGGCAACCGCGCCGCCCTCGATCTTCACGTCTACGTTCGGGGGAAGCACGCGCGAGAGTTGCCCCTTGGGCCCCTTGATCTCGATCGCGCCGTCCTTGAGAACTGCGGTGACGCCCTTCGGGAGTTCCACCGGACGCTTGCCGACTCGCGAAAGCCGGAGGTCTTTGACACCGCCCGAGGGCTTCGTCTGAGATTGCGTTTGCGCGGTCATCGAATCACCAAACCTCGCACAGGAGCTCTCCGCCTACGCGGTTAGCTCGGGCATCCTTGTCGGTCATGACGCCGCGGCTCGTGCTGAGAATGGAAATTCCCATGCCCGAGCGAACGCGCGGAATCAGATCGTGACGGACATACACGCGACGACCAGGCGTCGAGACGCGGCGAATCCCGTCGATAGCCGACGACTTGTCGCGGCCGTAGCGCAGGACCAGCGTGAGCGTCTTGGGACCAACAACCGCCGCCTCGGGCTGCTCGTTCACGCGAACGTCATCCACGAACCCCTCCTTTTTCAAAACGTCAGCGACGCTCTGGCGAAGGCGGGAGTGCGGCATCTCCACCCGGTCGTGGCGCGCGAGCGCCGCGTTACGGATGCGAGTCAACATATCTGCGATGGGATCAGTCATCATGGCGTCACCAGCTGGCCTTGATAACGCCGGGGATCTCTCCCCGAAGCGCGAAGAGACGCAGGCAGATCCTGCACAGCTCAAACTTGCGGTAGTACCCGCGTGCGCGGCCGCACACCTTGCATCGGTTGCGATGGCGCACGCCGAACTTGGGCGCAGTATTTAGCTTTGCGAACTGACAAGCACGGGCCATTTTGTCCTCTAAACTCGTTGTCTCGTTCCGCGTCCCCCGTAGGGGCGCTCGTAGTCTTGTGCCTCAGGCCATCAATTCGGGCGGAAAGGCATCCCGAGATGTTGGAGAAGCGCCCGTGCTTCTTCGTCAGTCTTCGCCGTCGTCACGAAGCTCACGTTGAGCCCTTTGACGACGTCGATCCGGTCGTAGTTAATCTCCGGAAAGATGATCTGCTCCTTGAGGCCGATCGTGTAGTTCCCCTGGCCGTCGAAGGCCTTCCGGGAGACGCCGCGGAAATCCCGCATGCGCGGGAGCGCAAGCGACACGAAGCGGTCGAGGAACTCCCACATCTGACGGCTGCGAAGAGTCACCATCACACCGATGGGGATTCCCGCGCGAAGCTTGAACGTCGCAATCGCCTTCTTGGAGCGAGTGACCACCGGCTTCTGCCCGGTGATCGCGCGCATCTCTTCGACAGCGGTGTCGATGATCTTCGGGTTGGCGACAGCAGCGCCTAGCCCCATATTCACCACGATCTTCTCGAGGCGCGGGACCTGCATTGGATTCGTGTACCCAAACTGCTTGCGCAGCGCGGGAACCGTCTCCTTCGCGTACTTTTCGATGAAGCGCGGCGCGACGATCTCGGCCGTCGAGTGAACGGCGATTTGGTCGCCCTTCGCTGCTTCCTGCTTGCCCTTGCCGGCCTTCTTGCCGCCGCCCGCCTTGGGGTCTTTCGTGCTCGCCATGATTCCCTCGAATCGATCCCGAAAAAAGAATTACTCGGCGCGGGCCGCGGCCGCGGGAAGCTCTTCGCCGCTCTTCACGGCGATACGAACTTTCTTATCGCCGTCGATCTTGAAGCGGACGCGAGTCCCCTTCCCGGTCTTCGGGTCGATCGGCATCACCTTGCTCGCGTAGAGCGGTGCCTCGCGCTCGAGGATGCCACCTTGCGGGGCCTTCGGCGTTGGGCGCATGTGACGCTTGATCAGGTTCACGCCTTCGACGACAACTTTGTCGTCCTCGACAAGGACGCGGGCAATCTTGCCCGTCTTGCCCTTGTCCTTACCGCTGATAACGACAACCTGGTCGCCCTTGCGAAGACGAGCAGCCATCACAGCACCTCGGGCGCGAGAGAGATGATCTTCATAAACTTCTTGCCGCGAAGCTCGCGAGCAACCGGTCCAAAGATGCGCGTGCCGATTGGCTCGTTCTCTTTGTTAAGGAGCACGGCGCTGTTCTCATCGAATTTGATGTAGCTGCCATCGGCACGGGCTTGCTCACGGCGCGTACGAACGACGACCGCTCGCGCAGTATCGCCTTTCTTCACCTTGGTGCCGGGGAGAGCCTCTTTGATTGCAACGACGATGACATCGCCGATGCTCGCGTAACGACGACGCGATCCGCCGAGGACCTTAATGCACTGGACACGCTTGGCGCCGGAGTTGTCAGCAACCTCCAGCACAGTTCGCATCTGGATCATGACTTCATTCCTCGACGAACTTCTTGATGAGCCGCGTGACGATGAAGCGCTTATGGCGCGAGAACGGAGCGTGCTCCTGAATCTCGACCTGGTCGCCCACCTTGAACTGATTCGTCTCGTCGTGCGCCTTGTGACGCTTTCGTGAGCGAACGTACTTTCCGTAGAGAAGATCTCGCGTCTGGTTGATGCACTCGACGACGACCGTCTTATCCATCTTGCTAGAAACGACCTTGCCGACCAACTTGCGGCGGTAGCCGTGCGCGCTCTCTTGGAGCTCGGACTTGCTCTTCGGCGCTTCTGCCTGCTGTGTCGCGCTCATCACTTAACCTCGCCGCTGGTCGCGGTCTCAGTCGCAGCGAGCCGCGACTTCTCGTTCAGAATCGTCTTCACGCGGGCGAGCTCGTGGCGCGCCTTGGCGATCTGACTCGTGTCATCGAGCCGATTCGTGAAGTTCTTGAAGCGGTTCTGAAAGACGTCCTTCGCGGCGCCCTTTTCGAGCTCACGAAGATCCTCCACCGAGCGCTCACGCAAATCCTTCGCCTTCATGCCACAACTCCATCACGCGCAAGGAACTTGAACCCAACGGGAAGCTTGTGACCCGCGAGGCGGAAAGCTTCGCGTGCCGTCTTCTCGTCGATGCCCGAGAGCTCGTACATGACGCGGCCGGGCTGAATATCTGCGGCCCACTCCTCAACGCCACCTTTGCCGCCACCCATGCGGACTTCCAGGGGCTTCTTGGTGACTGGTCGGTGCGGGAATACGCGGATCCAGAGCTTGCCGGCGCGTTTCACGTGGCGGGTGATCGCCATACGTGCGGCCTCGATTTGGCGGGCGGTGATGCGGCCGGGCTCGATGGCCTGCATGCCGAAATCACCGAAGGAGACATCGGAGCCGCGCTGAGCGAGGCCGCGGTTGTTCCCCTTCTGCATCTTTCGGAACTTGGTTCGCTTGGGAGACAGCATGGTCTTAGTCCGTCGCTAATCGATGAAACTCGTTTGGGGAGAACCCAGACTCGCGCCTGGGCTCCGATGAATCAGGCGCCGGCGATGACGCGGCGAGTGCGACGCTGGAGGACTTCACCCTTGAAGATCCAAACCTTGACGCCGATGATCCCGTACTTCGTGCGGGCTTCGGCCAAGCCGAACTCGATGTCAGCGCGAAGCGTGTGCAGCGGGACGCGACCTTCGCGATACGTCTCGACGCGGCTCATCTCACTGCCGCCGAGGCGGCCCGAGCAGCGGACGCGAATACCCTTTGCGCCGAACTTCATTGAAGTTGCGACAGCCTTCTTCATCGCGCGGCGGAATGCGACGCGGCGTTCGAGCTGAGTGGCGATGTTCTCGGCGACGAGCTGCGCGGCAGTTTCCGCCTTGCGGACCTCCTGCACGTCAATGAAGACTTCGTTCTCCGTGAACGACTGAACGCCGGGGAATCGAGTCTCCCCCTTCGCTGCCGTCTTCAGGTTGCCGATCTTCAGGGTCTCGATGCCCTTGCCACCTTTGCCAATGACCATGCCAGGGCGCGCCGTAAAGACGATGACCTTGCACTTGTTGGCAGCGCGCTCAACTTCGACAGACGCGATGTTGGCGTTCATGAGGTAATCCTTCACCGCGCGGCGGATACGGATGTCCTCATGCAGCCACTTCGCGTACGCCTTGTCCTCGAACCACTTGGAGTTCCAGGTCTTGATGACGCCGAGCCGGAAGCCGTAGGGGTGGACCTTTTGACCCATTTGAGATTCGTCTCCGAAGCTTCGAAAAACTTAGTCGTGCCTACGAGCTGATCAGCGTTCGCCGAGCTCGATGGTGATGTGGCTCATGCCCTTTTGGACTCGCGTCGCGCGGCCCATGGCCCGCGGGCGCCAACGGCGCATGTGCTTGTTTGGAGCCTTGTCGACGAACGCCGTCTCGACGAAGAGAGCATCGAGATCGACGCCGGGGCTCTGGGTGCGCGCGTTTGCAACGGCACTTTCAATGAGCTTCTTCACCAGCGGGGCTGCAGCCTTGGGCGTGAACTCGAGGAGCTGAAGCGCCTCGCCCGCCTGACGGCCGCGAACCAAATTGATGACGACACGGGCTTTACGCGGACTGATCCGCGCGAACCGGGCAATCGCCTTGCTGACCATTTCGAGGGGACCTTTCGACGCCGTCGTACCTGCAGGGGGCCACCTTGGCTTGCGCCGGGGGGAGGTGGAGTGCGGGCCGTTACGGGCGCCAGAATCGTGCAGAAACCGTGTGCGTCGGGCGACGCGGGGAGGCGTACTTTACGGATCGAGAGGGGCTATGCAAGCTAATTCGGCGAGCATTTTCCCTCTTTGGAGCCGAGGGAAGGATGCGGGAGGCGCGCAGCCGCAGGGGGAGTGCCCCCTGCGATCGATGCGACGCGAGCCCGCGACCGGGCTTACTTCTTCGGGGGCCCGCCAGCGCCGCCCTTGACCTTCGCCTTCTTATCGCCAGAGTGGCCATGGAAGGTGCGGGTGGGGGCGAACTCGCCGAGCTTGTGGCCGACCATGTTCTCCGTGACGAACACGGGGACAAACTTGCGCCCGTTGTGCACGGCGAAAGTGAGCCCAATGGCGTCGGGAGTAATGGTGCTGCGGCGCGACCAGGTCTTGATGACCTTCTTGCTTTGGGCGGCCTGGGCCGAGGCGATCTTCTCGTGGAGATGACCGTCGACGAAGGCGCCCTTCTTTACGGAACGAGGCATGTGTGGCTCCTAAACCTTTGTCGCAATGAAAGGCGAAAGCCTTTCAGCCCTTCTGGCCGCGGCGCTTGACGATCATGCCGTCCGTCCGCTTGTTGTTCCGGGTCTTGAGACCCTTCGAAAGCTGACCCCAGGGCGAGCACGGGTGACGTCCGCCGGAGGTACGACCCTCGCCGCCGCCCATCGGGTGATCGACCGGGTTCATCGTCACGCCACGGTTGTGGGGACGACGACCGAGCCAACGCGAACGACCGGCTTTGCCGAGCGAGATGTTCGAGTGCTCGATGTTCGAGACTTGCCCGATCGTGGCATGGCAATCCTGATGGACCATTCGGACTTCGCTCGACGGCAGGCGAACCTGCGCGTAGTCGCCGTCTTTGGCCATCAGGACGGCGCCGACGCCCGCCGAGCGAACGAGTTGGCCGCCCTTGCCCTTCTTGAGCTCGACGTTGTGAATCGTCGTGCCGAGCGGGATGTACCGAAGGCACATGGAGTTGCCCGGCTTGATGTCCGCGTTCTTGCTGGAGACGATCTTGTCGCCGACCGCGAGCCCGTCGGGCGCGAGGATGTAGCGCTTCTCGCCGTCCGTGTAGTGCAAGAGCGCGATGCGCGCCGTGCGGTTCGGATCGTATTCGATCGTCGCGACCGCGGCAGGCACGCCGATCTTGTCGCGGTGCCAGTCGATGAGCCGGTAACGCTGCTTGTGGCCACCGCCACGGAAGCGCGAGGTGATGCGACCGTTGTTGTTACGGCCACCGGTGCCCGACTGGTGCTCAAGAAGGGCGCGGAGAGGCTCCACGTCCTTAGTGAGCTCTTTGAAGTCGGAGCCCGTGTAATAGCGCCGAGCAGGAGATGTCGGCTTGTAGGACTTGATTCCCATGTTTCGACTCTTCTCTCTAGGTGCTCTCGAAGAAGTCGATCGAGTCGCCCGCCTTAAGCGTGACGATCGCCTTCTTCCAATTCTGCATCTTGGCGTAACCGCTACCCATGCGACGCTCTTTGCCGCGCATGAGAAGCGTGTTGACGTCGACAACCTTCACGTTGAAGAGCGTCTCGACGGCGTGCCGGATCTGCACTCGGTTCGCCGTGCGCTCGACCTCGAATACGACCTTGTTCTCCCCGCGGAGGGCGTTGGCCTTCTCCGTGAGGACGATGGGGCGCTTGATGACTTGCTCGGGGTTCATGGCAGCTCCTACTTCCCGCTCGCGGCCTTGCCGGCTTTCGCCGACCGGAGGCAGCGCTCTTCGAGCGCCTTCGCGGCGTCCTTCGAGAGCACGAGGGTGTCGTGACGAAGGAGGTCGTAAACGTTGACGCCTTCCGGCGGAAGGAACTGGTGTTCCTCGCAGTTGCGGATGGAGAGGCGAAGATTGTCGTTCGCGGCCGTGTCGACGACGAGCGTCTTCTTGAGGGCCTTGAGGGTTCCGAGCGCCGCGACGAACCCCTTGGTCTTCACCTCGGGCAGCTCGAAGCGATCGACCACGACGAGGCGGCCCTCCTTCGCGAACTTGCTGAGCGCGCTTCGGAGCGCGCCGACGCGCACCTGGCGCGGCGGACGGTAGCTCCAGTCACGGGGAACGGGCGGGTGAGCCCGACCGCCGCCGACGTACACGGGCGCACGGATGGAGCCGTGGCGCGCGTTGCCGGTTCCCTTCTGCTTGAAGAGCTTCTTCGAGCTGCCGCTAACGGCTGCGCGCTCTTTCGCCGACGCCGTACCCTGACGGCGCGACGCGAGCTGTGCTTTCACCACTTCGTAGAAGAGGTGCTCTTTGACTTCGGTCGCGAAAACTTCGTCGGACAGCTCGAGCGTCCCGACCTTTTCGCGCTTCATGTTGTAAACGTCGATGGTTGCCATAGCCCAAATCCTCGATGCGAAGGTCCGCTTACGACTTGATCTCGACGTCGACACCCGCCGAGAGGTCGAGCTTCATGAGCGCGTCGAGCGTCTGCTGCGTCGGCTCCAGAATGTCGAGAAGACGCTTGTGGGTACGGATCTCGAACTGCTCGCGCGACTTCTTGTCGACGTGCGGACCGCGGAGAACCGTGTAACGCGAGATAGTGGTCGGAAGCGGGATGGGACCCGCAACGCGAGCCCCCGTGCGCTTCGCCGTCTCGACGATGTCACCGGCGGACTTGTCGAGAAGCTGATGATCGAACGCCTTCAGGCGAATGCGAATTTTGGTGGCGCTTGCCATGATGAGTCCTGTTCTCCCGAAAGCCTTACTCGAGAACCTTGGTGACGATGCCGGCGCCGACGGTGCGGCCGCCTTCGCGGATGGCGAAGCGCATCTGCTCTTCGAGACCGACCGGCGTGATGAGCGAGATCTTCATCGTGATGTTGTCGCCGGGCATCACCATCTTGGTGCC
>JANXMC010000651.1 GCA_025354825.1 Myxococcales bacterium | reverse complement strand
GACGCGGCCGACCTCGCGCGACAACAGCGAGTGCTCGGTGTCGTGCAGTGACCACCGTCCTCGTCCGATCAGCCCCTGCGGTATGCGGGCTAGCTCCCGCGATCACCGAATGCGCGCGGCACGCGACGTTTCAGTGACGTTGCACGCGTAGGATCGCGCGAGGGAGAGCGCACCTCGCCTGGCTGCTCGCCTCGGCATCGGGTGCGATTTGCGCTAAGACTGCCGCATCGCGCGAGCGGCTCCCGTGCCCCTCGCACACGACGCTCGCCATGCCGCCGCCCCCCGACGAAGACCCCGTCCGCACGGGCGACATCCTCCTCGGGAAGTACCGCGTCGAGCACGTGGTCGGCCGTGGAGGAATGGGTGTCGTCGTGGCGGCGCAGCACCTCACGCTGCACGAGCGCGTCGCGATCAAGTTCTTGCTGCCGAAGTGTCTCGACGACGAGCAGCTCGTGCAACGCTTCCTGCGCGAGGCCCGCGCGGCCGTTCGCATTCGAAGCCAGCACGTCGCGCGCGTGACCGACGTCGGCACGATGGAAAATGGCGCGCCGTACATCGTGATGGAGCACCTCGATGGGCAGAACCTCGCGGCGCTCCTTGCGGATGGCGGGCGCCTCGCGATTCCGTTCGCCGTCGAGGTGGTGCTTCAAGCCTGCGAGGCGGTGGCCGAAGCCCACGCCCACGGCATCGTTCATCGCGACATCAAGCCGAGCAATCTCTTTCTCACGCACCACGCCGACGGCTCGCCCTGCGTGAAGGTGCTCGACTTCGGGATCTCGAAAATGTCGACGCCCGACGACCACGCGCTCACGCGAACGGGCGGCGTGCTCGGCTCACCGCTTTACATGTCGCCCGAGCAGCTTCGCTCGTCGCGCGACGTCGATGCGCGGGCCGACGTCTACTCGATGGGCGTCGTCCTTTACGAGCTGCTCACCGGGCGCGTGCCGTTCATGTCCGAAGAGCTTCCGCAGCTCGTCTACCTGATCATGAACGCCGCGCCGACGCGTCCGCGGGCGCATCGCAACGAGCTTTCCGAAGCGCTCGAGAACGTGCTGCTCACCTCCATCGAGCGCGATCGCGACGTCCGCTACGCGAGCATCGCCGACTTCGCCGCGGCCCTTCTCCCGTTCACGCCGCCCCATGCCCGCGCCTCCATCGAGCGCATTCGAGGCATTCTTCCGCGCGACGTTCTGCTCGCGAAAGGCACGATTCAAGGGGCGCGATCGTCCTCCGGCGTGCGCGTCGGCGGTTTGGGGGGATTGCCTTCGGTCACGGCGAAAATGGACGCGCCGACGCCAACCCCCCTCGACGGCGGAACGCTCGCGAGCTTCTCGCCCCACGGCCGCACCCACGCGCCCGCCGCCGAGCGCCCGTCGCGGCGCGCAGGGCTCGTCGCCGCCGCGCTCGGCGTGCTCGTCATCCTAGCGAGCGCCGTGGTGCTGCGTGCGTCGTCGCCGAAGGACGACGTTGCCGCTGCGCACGCAGCGCCAATCGAGCCCGCGCCGCGCATCGAGGCCGTGGCGACGGCCCTCGCAATCGCAGACGCCGGCGCGCCGGCACCCGGCCCAAGTGTCGCTCCGACCTCGCCTCGCCTGCTGCCTCCTTCGCCGAAGCCGACGCCCGCCGTCACGGCGGCGCCGAAGCGCCCTCAGCCCCCCGCAAAAGACCCGTTTCGTCGCGACGTGTTCTAACGCCGCCCCTTGCCTATCGAGACTGCACGTATGCGTTCTTCCCTCCAAAGTCCCAACGCTCGCCGCAGCGCCCGCGCGCGCCCCTTCGGCGCGGCCCGCATCGCGTCCGCTGCGGCGCTGATGCTGATCGCGACGACGGCCCACGCCGACGACAAAGAGGGCGCAGCGGCGCTCTTCACCGAGGCCGGGCGCCTCGTCGACACAGGCAACCTCGCGGCCGCGTGCCCGAAATACGAAGAGAGCCTGAAGCTCTTCGACGGCCTGAACACGCGATACTTCCTCGCGGACTGTTACGAGCGGACGGGCAGAGTCGCGTCGGCGTGGTCGCTCTATTTGGAAGTCGCCACCAAGGCGCAGGCCGCGGGCGACGAAGCGAAAGAATCGAAGGCACGCGAGCGCGCGACCGCGATCGCGCCGCGCGTCTCGAGGCTAAACGTGGTCGTCGACGACACGCGTGCGGCGGGGCTCGACCTTCTGCGCGACGGAGTGCCGATGCCACGCGCGCAGTGGAGCGTGCCGGTGCCCATCGACCCGGGCCCCCACGCGATCGACGCGAAAGCCGCGGGAAAGAAGCCGCTGCATCTCGACGTGACGGTGGCCACCGACGGCGAGAACAGCAGCGTGACGCTGCCGCCCCTCGAGAGCGATCCGACGGCCGTCCCGACGGCAAGCCCCAGTGACGCCGCGCGCACCGGCGTTGGCGACGGTCGACGCGTCGTCGGCCTCGTCGTCGGCGCCACCGGCGTCGCGACGCTCGCCGTCGGCACCGTCCTCGGCTTCGCG
This sequence comes from Myxococcales bacterium, assembly GCA_025354825.1. Taxonomy (GTDB): domain Bacteria; phylum Myxococcota_A; class Polyangia; order Polyangiales; family Polyangiaceae; genus JANXMC01. The sequence continues at coordinate 4,547 of JANXMC010000651.1, read as the reverse complement.
GCGAAGTCGCGCTTCGACGAAGCCCGCAGCTCGTGCGACGGCGACCTCTGCGACGCGTCCGGCGTCGAGGTTCGGGCGAGCGCCGTACGTCGCGCGAACGCCGCCACCGTCGTCTTCGGCCTCGGCGCCGCGGCCGTCATCGGCGGCGCCGTCCTCTGGTTCACCGCCCCGCGCGCGCAGACGCTGGCGGTCGGCGCGACGCCCACCGGGCTCATCGTACGAGGGGTTTTCTAATGGCTATGTCGCCGCGCTCGCTCCTCACGCTGTGCGCGCTGTCGGCGCCGTCGCTGTCCGCTTGCGCGCTCGTGCTCGGCATCTCCGAGGGCGAGCTCGGCCCCACCGCCGACGGTGGCGACGACGACGGCAGCGCCGAGGCGTCGCACGGCGACGGCACGGTGCCCTCGGGCGACGCGACCATCGCGCTCGACGCCGGCCGCGACAGCAGCGCAGCCCCCACGGTCTGCGGCGCGCTCATCGACAACTTCGACGACGGCACCTCGGAAATTCCGCCGTGCGTCGGCCGCGTAGGCCGCTGGGCCGCCGGAAACGATACGACGAAGGGGGGCGTGCAAGTGCCCACGAACGGCGCGCTCGTCGTCCCCGCGGCGGGCGGCGTCGACGGCGGCGGCTTCGCCGCCCACACCACGGGCAAGGGCTTCATCGAGCGCGGCGCCGACATCCACGTGATGCTCAATACGTCGAGCAACATCTACGAAAAGGGGAAAACCTACGACGCCAGCCACTACAGCGGTATCACCTTCTGGGCAAAGTCGAAGACGCTGCGCGACGTCTACATCAACTTTCCCGATCGTAGTCGGTATACCGAAGATGGCGTCTGCAAGGGCACGCTTTGCGGCGACTACTACGGCGACGGGCAGCAAATTGGCACGACGTGGTCGAAGAAGACCGTGAAGTTCTCGCAGATCAATGCCGACGTTGACGGCGGCGCGGCCTTCGACTCCGCCCACCTTTATGGCATCGAGTTCCACATCGCACCAAAGTCCGACGCTGGCGCGGGGGCCGCGTTCGACTTCTGGATAGACGACGTCGCCTTCATTCCATAGCCCTTCGATGGTGGGCGCGGCGCCGCCTTTCGGAGAAGCCGTCGTCGCCAATCGCCGCCGACCTCGGGCCTGCGAGGTGAAATGGCGCGGCGAGCGCGAGAGTGTCACAGCCGGAGCGCAGGAAGGGCTCCTGGACGGGGATTTCCAGCGGTTTTCTCGGCGCGGCACAGCGTCTGCAGAGCCTCTTCCCCAACGGAGGCTCTCACCATGTTGCACTACACCATCGTCTTTTTCGTCATCGCGTTGATTGCCGCCTTCTTCGGATTCAGCGGCATTGCGGCCAGCGCAGCCGGCATCGCGAAGATTCTCTTTTTCGCATTCCTCGTCTTCGCTGCGCTCTCGCTGATTCTCGGTCGCCGCTCGCCGGTTTGACCGCGAGCCGGGCGCATCTCGAGGACCGCGCCGCACGCGGGAGCGTCACATCGTTACCAAAGGAGATCTATCCATGAATTGGGATCACATCAAAGCTGACTGGGAGATCGTCAAAGGCAAAGCAAAGTCCAAATGGGGCAAGCTCACCGACGACGACTTGAAGCTCGTCGGCGGCAAGTGGGACGAGCTCGTCGGCCGCGTCCGGCACCACTACGGCTATGAGAAGGACCACGCCGAGAAGGAAGTCGACGACTTCCTTCGCAAGGTCTGACCTCGCCGCGCGTACGACTGGGCGTCGAACGCCCGCGCTCAGGGGCGCGGGTGACTCGCCCAAAACGCGAAGACCGCGGGTAGAAATGCGTCGCTGAACGCGGGCAAATGCGAGCCATTCGCGAGCGTCCACAGCTCGGCTGCGCCCCCCTCTTTGCAGCCTTGGTAGCGAAGCGGCGTCGCTTCGTCGCCGGGAAGCGACGATTCGTAATCGCGAGGCGCATCGTTCACCGGAACGTCCGAACAGCCGTTGCGCGCCCCCCACGTGGCAATCGTCGTAAGTGCGCCGGGGTACGGAACCGTCGTAGCGGTGGGCTCCGAATGCTTGATGACGCCGCCGTTGTAGTTAATCGTCGCATCCGACGTGCCGTGAATCGTCAGCACCGCGACCGGGTGCGTGGGTGAGCACTTCGCCGTGTCGTTCCACATCGCCCCCGCGAGAGCGGCGATTCCGGCGATACGGTTCGACTGAAGACACGCCAGCCTGTGGGCCATGAACGCGCCGTTCGAATGCCCGAAAATGTACGTGCGCTTCTTATCGATCGCGTAGCGCGCCTGCACCTGCCGGATGACGTCGCGGATGTAGCCGAAGTCGTCCGTCCCCGCGCCGAAGAGGTCGCAGCACGCGTCCGTATCGTTCCAGTACTGTTTGCCCGCTTTGTCGACGAGACCGTCGATCAACAGCGTGACGTACCCTTGCCTCCCCGCCTCGTCCGAGAGCTGGAGATAGGCGTTTTCGTCGGCATCCGACGCGCCGTAGCCGTGAAGGAGAATCACGAGAGGATACGTCTTCGTCGCTCCGTCGAAGTTGGGCGGAGTCACCACGAGCCCCGGCCGCGCGCCGCCGATGGGGCCCGTCATGTCGATAGGCGGCAAGGTCGCTTCGTCGTCGTCGACCGTCGGCGGGTACGTCGCGGCGTCGCTCGCGTCGGAGGCGTCGGCCTGGGCGCCTGCGTCGGCCGCCGGCTGCGGCGTCACCTGCGCGTCGGGCGTGGACGAGCACGCTGCGACGACGATCGCGGCAAGAGCGGAAGGCGCCACGAGGCAGCTGCGGAAACGGAAAAGCGACCGGGACGTAGTGGGCATTCAAGGTCTCCCTACTTCGAGGATGACGGACGGACAAGGAGCGGGTCACGTCGTTGTAACCACGCCTCGCGCGCCTGCGCGTTTTCCCCTTGCGGCGAACGCAAAGAGCCGCAAAAACACGCCGTTGATGCAAAGAGACGAAGCGCTACCGAACACGCAGGGCGCAGGCACGGCGACGAACGATTTCGACGCGATGCCGCTCCCACAGCTCACGGCCGCGCTCGAGACGGCCCTCGTCCGCGAGCTCGTTGCTGCGTGGAAGCAGCTGAACTTGGTCCACTTTAAAGGTGCGCTGCAGCCGCCCCTTCTCGAGCTCACCCGCGTCGGCTCGCGTCTCGGCTTGTGGCGCTCGGACGCGCGCGTCATCGAGATCTCGAGGCGCCTCGTGCTGACGCAGCCCTGGGGCGTCGTCCTCGAGGTGCTGAAACACGAGATGGCGCACCAGTACGTGTTCGAAATCCTTCGCGCCACCGACGAGACGGCTCACGGGCCCGCGTTCAAAGCCACGTGCACGCGCCTCGGCATCGACGCGAACGCCGCCGGAATGCCCACCGACAAAGCGCCTGCGGATGACACACGCGAGACGCGCATGGTCGAACGGATCGCGCGCCTTCTGGCGCTCGCCGAAAGCCCGAATCAGCACGAGGCCGAGGCCGCCATGGCCGCCGCGCAGCGCCTGATGCTCAAGTACAACATCGACGTCGCGAACGACGCGAGCGCCCGCGCCTACGGCCATCGCTATCTCGGCAAGCCGTCGGGCCGCGTCACCGAGAGCGAGCGAATGCTCGCGATGATCTTGGGGAAACACTTCTTCGTCGAGGTCATTTGGGTGCCGTCGTACCGGCCTCTCGATGGCAAACGCGGCTCGGTGCTCGAGATTTGCGGCTCGCGTGCAAACCTCGCCATGGCCGAATACGTCCACGGATTTCTCACGCACACGTCGGAGCATTTGTGGGGGCAGCACCGCCGCGAAAACGGCATTCGCTCCAACCGCGATCGGCGCGTCTTCCTCTCGGGCGTCATGAGCGGGTTCGCCGAGAAGCTCGCGAAACAGGGCGCCGCGCACAAAGACGAAGGGCTCGTGTGGGTGAAGGACGGCGATCTCGGCGGCTTCTTCCGAAAGCGCCATCCGTACATCCGACACGTGCGGCACGAGGGTCAGCGAAAAAACGAGGCCTATGCCCACGGCAAAGCGGCGGGGCGAACAATCGTCCTTCGCAAGGGGGTCGACGCGGCGCCGAGCGCGGGCGGTCGGCTGCTCGCGCAGCGGGCGGGGTCGTAGCGGCGCGGAGAGACCCGCGCACGCACGGGTAAGTTCAGTGCAGCGTCACCTCGCCGCCGCACGGAACATCGACCGTGGCGATGCCCCCCTTGCTGCCAATGCGAAGCGTGTGGCCGCCGCAGGGGACAGGAAGTGAGCCGCCGCTCTCGCCGATGTATTTCCCATCGAGCCACATGCGGTGAGACCACCTGCTCGCCGGCGTCGTCAGCACGCCCATTCCGTCGTTCGAAGCGGCCGCGGCCGTTGCCGCCGCGACCGTGGGCGCGGTCCGCGGCTCCGCGGAGGGCAACGCCGTCGGCGCCATAGGCGGCGCGGCCGCGACGGTCGGCGAAGCGCCTGCGTCGAACGTGACCACGCGACCCACGACGGGCCCCGCGTGCTCGGCAGGCTCGGCACGATGGGACGGCGTCGTGCTCGCGGGCGGCGGCGCTGCGACGGCGGACGCGTTCGCGCGATATGCCGGCGCGAAAAAG